>NZ_JAPVZA010000001.1:0-173827 GCF_041432115.1 Streptococcus sp. 27098_8_12 | reverse complement strand
ACGAAATCGAATTCTAACGAATGACCGATTTCTGTCCCACTCTCGTTGATTTTGTACTAGAGTTGTCTATCAGCGTTTAGACCATGTTTTAGGGAGGAAGAGAAGAATCATTGGATAGATTTCAAGTCGTCCGGCAATCATGGCTAAGGAAAGTAACAGTTTTGAAATCGGACTAAAGATGGAGAAGGTTTGACCTGTTCCAATCATAGGTCCAATGTTGTTGAAACAACTAAAGACAGCGCTGACAACCGTCATGAAGTTATTATTGTCTAGACTGACTACAAAGAGTAGGCCGATCGTGATAAAACTGTATATTGTAAAGTACTTGAGGATCTGATGCTGTGTATCCTTATCCAATACCGTATCATTGACATGCAAGGTCAGAACGCGATTCGGAGACAAGGTCGAAAGAACCTGATTTTTTGCGATTCGCCATAAGGTCAAGCACCGAATGACTTTTAGCCCCCCGGCGGTCGATCCAGCAGAACCACCTACAACCATCAGCATCAAGAGGATGAACTGAGAAAAGAGAGGCCATTTTTCCGTCGTTCCATAACCAAAACCGGTGGTGGTAATGATATTGGAAACTTGGAAGAATGAAATTTCAAAACTCTTAGCGACATTGGCATAGAGATGAAGGACATTGTAAGCGATCAAGACACTGGACACGAGGACGATGGTGATATAGGTCCGCAATTCCTCATCTTTAAAGAAGGCCTTGAATTTTCGGATCATGAGGAAGTAGTAGAGGTTAAAGTTAACCCCGAAGACTAAAACCCCGATACTGACCAAATAGGTGATTAAACTACTATTGTAGTGGGCAATTCCGTCGTTAAAAACGGTAAAGCCCCCGGTTCCAGCCGTCCCCATGGCGATGACAAAACTATCATAAAGGGGCATGCCGGCAAGGAAATAAAGAACCACAAAAAGGAAGAACAAGCCCAAGTACAAGAAGTAGAGGATTTGAGCTGTGTTTTTTAATTTGGAAACGACCTTCCCAAAAACTGGACCAGGAACTTCTGCCTTCATGACTTCAAGGTGGCTGTTCTTGTTATTGTCCATAATTGCAAGGGCGAAGACCAATACTCCCATCCCCCCAATCAAGTGGGTAAAACTGCGCCAAAAGAGGAGAGAATGGGTGAGGACACCCACATCATCTAAAATCGTTGCCCCTGTTGTTGTAAAGCCGGAGCTGACTTCAAAGAAGGCATCGATAATGTTTGGAATTTGGCCCGAAAAGACAAAGGGAAGGGCACCAAAGAAGGACCATAGGATCCAACAAAGTGCTACAATCAGGACTCCTTCTTTAGCATAGATGTGAAAGTCCTTTGGTTTGTGAAAACTACCAAGGAGGCCAAACGCAAGTAGGATGGCCATGGTTGCTCCAATAGAGACAAAGACTTTGGCAGGTTCCTGATAGATCGTAGCGACGACTAAGGGAACGATTAGGAGACCTGCCTCGATTAAGAGGAGTTTGGATAAGAGGTAACGAATCATGCTTCTATTCATCAGGCTTACCTCTCAAGTAGATCGTAGATTTTAGTGACATTTTGAATCAAGGTGGTCACGATAATCCGATCCCCTACCATCAAACGGTCATCCCCATTTGGGAAAATAGCCTTGCCGTTTCGAATAATGGCAGCGATCAAAACGCCCTTCTTCAATTTCAATTCAGAGAGGGAATATTGGGTTAGTTTGTTGTCTTCCTTAATTTGAAACTGCAAGGTTTCAATCCGGCCGTTTGCGACATGGTGCAAGGCTTCTAGGTTTGAGAACTGTGCATTGTAGCGCCCGCGAATAAAGTGCATAATGGTGTCTACAGCGATGCGTTTTGGAGTGACAATACTGGTCATATCCTGATCGCCAATGATCTCCAACAGACTGGTTCGGTTGACTTTGGTAATGTTCTTTTTGACTCCGACAGAATCCAAGAACATGGAGGTGATGATGTTTTCTTCATCGACCCCTGTCAAAGTAGCCACAGCATCAAAATTATTGGCACTCTCTTCTAAAAGAATGTCTTTAGCGGTTCCGTCTCCATGGACGACATAGAGGTCAGGGAATTCTTGGCTAAAGAATTCAGCTCGTTCGCGATTGACCTCGATGACCTTGAGATCGATTTTGCGGCGCACATCCTGGAGAATATTGAGCAGATAGTAGGCAATTTTTCCGGCACCAATCATCATCATGCTCTTAATGACCTGAGGTCGGACATTGTTGTGGAAGAGAACGATCTCGATCCTATTTCCTGTCACGAAAATCTTGTCTTGGGGCTGCAAAACAAAGTCTCCATTTGGAATCGTGAGTTCATTGCCACGCTCGATCGCACAAACAATGACATTTCCGTATTTCTTTCGGAATTGGGATAGGCTCATATCGCAGAGATTGCTATCTGGCTTGATCTTAAATTCCATCAAGGCTACCCGACCATTGGCAAAATGCTCCACAGAAAGGGCATTTGGGAAGTCAATGATATTGGCAATATAACGTGCTGTCAGCAATTCCGGATTGACAACTAGGGAGAAGCCCAAGATATTTTTTTCCTTGAAGTAGGAATTAGAATATTCCGGATTCCGTACCCGAACGATGGTCTCTTTGGCTCCCATTTTTTTAGCCAAAACAGCAGAGACCATATTCACTTCATCGTACTCGGTCATGGAAATGAAGATGTCGCAGTCTTCAACATCCGCTTGCTCCAAGATCTTGAAATTTGCCCCATTTCCTAAAATTCCAATGATATCAAATCGTTTGGTAATATGGTTAAGAACGGATTCGTCTTTTTCGATCAAAATAACATCGTGGTTTTCAGCAACGAGAGAACGACAAAGGGCCGTTCCGACCTTTCCTCCACCAACAACAATAATTTTCATAGAATACCTCCAGAGTATGCTTCTATCATACTCTATTTTCAAGAAAAATTCATCTTTTTTAAGGATTTTCTGGTGGAATTTTGAGAAGCTAAGAACAAGTAGGAAAAATCGTCAAAAGAGTAGAACGAGGAGGGATTGAAAACTTTGGTAAAGTTTCTTAAAAAAATCTAAAAAAACTATTGACAGGAGCTTCAAAAGTGTTATACTTAGAAAGTACCTTCGTTGATTTACCTCAAACCTGTTGTGAGTTAAGTTAATGAAGCTGTAACCACGCTGTTTGCTGAGCTTGACTCCGGGCAGTGTGGCTATTTTTTTATCAGAAAGAGATCGAGTATGAATATTGAAGAACTGGACTACCAAGAGTCAGCTGCTCAAAACCACATCGTCTTGTTCCAACCTCAGATTCCACAAAATACGGGAAATATTGCACGGACTTGTGCGGCGACCAATTCCCCCTTGCATATCATACGACCCATGGCTTTTCCGATCGATGATCGCAAAATGAAGCGAGCAGGACTCGATTATTGGGACAAGCTGGATGTCCGTTTTTATGATAGCCTAGAAGAGTTTATGGAAGCAGCGAGCGATGGTCAGGTACACCTAGTGTCCAAGTTTGCAAATCAGACCTATTCGGACGTTTCTTATCAGGATGGGAAGTCCCATTATTTCTTGTTTGGACGCGAGGATAAAGGTTTGCCGGAAGATTTTATGCGCCAGCACGAGGAGAAGGCCATTCGCATTCCGATGAATGATGAGCATGTCCGTAGTTTAAATGTCTCCAATACTGTCTGCATGATTGTCTATGAGGCACTCCGCCAGCAAGGTTTTAAGGGGCTGGAGTTGAGCCATCGTTATGAGCACGACAAGCTCAAATAAGAACGAAAAATTAAAACCCGAACGATGTAATCCATGACGTTACAAAAACTTGCCTAGGCAAGTTTTTTTTGTTATCATAAAAGGGTCTTCAGGGCAGGGTGTAATTCCCGACCGGCGGTGACTTTTACGAGGAAATGTTCTTTTCCATACTCTAAAAGAAGTCCGCGAGCGCAAGCTGATGTGGTGTGACTCCACAACCGACAGTATAGTCTGGATGGGAGAAGACGAGAGACGAATAGACTGACAGCTATTCTGATCTGTTTAGAGTTGATGCATGGGAATAGTACCTTGGAGTCTAAGACTGACTAACGGCATGTTTCGATGGAGACCAGCTAAAGTAACTAGAATAGTTTCTAGTTTAAGCTTTGTTTAAATAGTTTAGAGTAGAATGATGGAGTAGACGTCTTTCCAGCTTCTCTAATTTTTAAAAAATTGGAGGAACCTGTTATGACAAATACACGTAAACTGACCCTAGTGGCTGTTTTATCCGCTTTATCTTTTATTTTGATGTTCTATCAATTTTCTTTCTTGATAGATTTCTTCAAAATTGATTTGAGTATCATCGCCATTTTGTTGGCCTTGGTCCTGTTGGACTTTAAAAGTGCCGTTTGGGTGACCTTGATCCGATCTGTTCTTAAATTAGCCCTTAATAATAAGGGGCTTGAAACCTTGATCGGATTACCAATCAATATCATTGGTGTTCTTGTTTTTGTCCTTGCTTTTGCTTGGATTTGGAACAAAGAACGGACCCATGGTCGATTTGTCCTGGCAACGATTGTTGGAACGATCAGCTTGAGTATCACGATGGTGTTGGTGAACTATGTCTATGCAATCCCTTTGTATGCTCGTTTTATGAACTATGATATTTCGAAAACACTAGGGCTTGTCCACTATTTAGCCGCAATGGTTGCACCGTTTAACCTGATCGAAGGGGTGATTTGGGCCATCGCATTTGGGTTGATCTATACCTTATTGCAACCGATTTTGAAAAAATATGAAAAATAAACAACAACATTGGGCGAAGGCAAGCTTCGCCCTTCTCTTTTTTGTCATTCTCGGGTATGTGATTCGCTTTTACCCGCAACAATTAACAGGCTTTGATAGCACGATTCAATCTGCTATTCGAGGCGATCTGCCTGCACCACTGACAGCCTTCTTTACCAAGGTAACCCATGTCATGGATACCAAGATCATTGTCATCTGGGTGGGTCTTTTGCTAGCTGTCTTTGCCTGTAAGAAATGGTACAGCGAAGCCCTCTTTCTGGGGAGCAATCTGGTATTGACTGGTCTTTTGGTTCTTCTTCTAAAGAATATCTACCAGAGACCGAGACCAAGTATTCTTCATCTAGTAGAGGAAAAAGGCTTTTCTTTTCCAAGTGGTCATTCACTGGCGTCTACCCTTGTTTTGGGAAGTTTGATCATTATCATCAGCCAACATGTAAAAAATAAAACAGCCTGCTATTGCCTTCAAGGCTTGCTGGTTCTGGGAATCGTGACCATTGTGGTTTCCCGCGTTTATGTCGGGGTCCACTATCCATCAGACGTTCTTGGCAGTATGATTTTGGGCCTTGCTGTCTTACAGTTTGAGTATCCCTTGTATGATCGCTTGCGATTTCAATGGCGCTTTACAGGCAAGCAAAAATAAGCATCTAACAACTAGGAGTTGAACTCGCGTTTTGAGTTCGACTCTTTTTTTGCTATAATGAAGGGTATGAAATCCTACAATACCTTGAATGATTATTATCGAACCTTATTTGGAGAAAAGACCTTTAAAGTCCCTATTGATGCAGGCTTTGATTGTCCCAATCGAGACGGAACAGTCGCCCACGGTGGCTGTACTTTTTGTACGGTCTCGGGTTCAGGAGATGCCATTGTGGCCCCAGAAGCTCCGATTCGAGAACAGTTTTACAAAGAGATTGATTTTATGCATCGGAAATGGCCAGATGTGAAGAAGTACCTGGTCTATTTTCAAAATTTCACCAATACCCACGATAAAGTGGAAGTCATTCGAGAGCGGTATGAACAGGCCATCAATGAACCAGGAGTGGTAGGAATCAACATTGGTACGCGTCCGGACTGTTTACCAGATGAGACCTTGGCCTACCTAGCAGAGCTGACAGAGCGCATGCATGTGACGATTGAGTTGGGGCTTCAGACGACTTATGAAGCGACGTCTGAATTGATCAATCGGGCCCATAGTTATGATCTCTATGTTGAAACAGTCAAGCGTATTCGTAAACAGGTGCCTAAGGCAGAGATCGTCTCCCATTTGATCAATGGCCTTCCTGGGGAGACGCATGAGATGATGGTGGAAAATGTTCGCCGTTGTGTGACTGATAATGAAATTGATGGCATCAAGTTGCACCTCTTGCATTTGATGACCAATACACGGATGCAACGGGACTATCATGAAGGACGACTTCAACTCATGAGCCAGGAGGAGTATGTCAAGGTCATCTGTGACCAGTTGGAGATCATCCCCAAACACATTGTCATCCACCGGATTACAGGGGACGCGCCACGGGATATGTTGATTGGCCCTATGTGGAGTCTCAACAAATGGGAAGTCCTAAACGCTATTGAAACTGAAATGCGTCGTCGTGGAAGTACCCAAGGATGTAAGCTAGAAGAAAAGGAGACTGCTGATGCTTCGACCACTTGAAATGGCCCATCAATTTTTAGCAGAAGTCATCACCAAAGAAGATGTGGTGGTGGATGCGACCATGGGAAATGGACATGATACGGCCTTTTTAGCCCAACTAGCAGGCCAGGTCTATGCCTTTGATATTCAAGAGCAGGCACTTGTCAATACCCAAGAAAGATTGGAAAAGTTGGGACTTCAACATGTCCGGTTGATTTTGGATGGCCACCAGCATGTGGACCAATATGTGGAGACCATCAAAGCAGCTATTTTTAATCTGGGTTATCTGCCATCTGCGGATAAATCGGTCATTACTCTTCCAGCTACCACGATTGAAGCGATGGAGAAAATTTGTGTTCGCCTAGAAAAAGGTGGGCGAATGGCTATTATGATCTATTATGGTCATGAGGGAGGAGACATCGAGCGTGATGCAGTGCTGGACTTTGTCAGTCAGCTCCCTCAAAAAGACTATACAGCGACCATCTACCGGACACTGAATCAAGTGAATCAGCCACCGTTTTTGGTCATGATCGAAAAATTAGAAAGCTACCGTCATGGATAAAGAATATTTAAAGAATAAAATTGAAGGATTGAGACATCATTTTGTCGAATCAACCATCCACGAGCGTGCAATGGGTTTTTATGATGAAGCCCATATGACCAAAAAGATGCTCAAAATAAAAAAGAAATTGGTTTCGCTTGAGATGGAACGGTCCCAAAAGAAGATTGAGCACAAGGATGTAACCAAGACAGACCAAAAGATTGCGGAGTTAAAACAGCAATTTGAGACCTGCTGCCAAGAACGCTAAGGAGGGAGTGATATGGAACTACTCCTTTATGCAGTGATCTTTTCGATGATTTTGATCATCTCAAATGCCACGAATAAACTTGTGCCGAGTCTTCCTCTGCCCTTGATTCAAATTTTACTAGGGATTGGTTGGGCCCTCTTTGTACCAGAAGAAAATTTTCATCTGGATACCGAGCTCTTTCTGGCCTTGGTCATTGGCCCTCTCTTATTTCGAGAAGCAGAAGAAGCAGATATTACTTCTGTCTTAAAGCACTGGCGGGTCATCCTCTATTTGATTTTTCCAGTGATTTTTATCTCAACCATTAGTTTGGGCTGGGCAGCTCACTCTTTGTGGCTGAGCCTTCCATTAGCAGCCTGTATGGCCGTGGGGGCAGCCCTGGGGCCTACAGACTTAGTAGCCTTTGCCTCCCTGTCTGAGCGCTTTAGCTTTCCAAAGCGGGTTTCGAATATCTTAAAAGGCGAAGGATTACTAAATGATGCCTCAGGTCTAGTTGCCTTTCGAGTGGCCTTGGCAGCCCTTGCGACCGGTAGTTTCTCTCTTGGGGAGGCAGGGGTTTCCTTAGGAATCTCCATCATTGGAGGATTTGCGGTGGGGATCTTGACGGCCTTTGTGAACCGTTGGCTACAAAGATTACTCTTGAGTGTTCGCGCCAGTGATATTGCCAGTGAATTGTTATTAGAACTGAGTCTCCCTCTGTTAACCTTCTTCTTAGCAGAAGAACTCCATGTCTCTGGGATCATTGCAGTAGTTGTGTCAGGGATCCTAAAAGCCAGTCGCTTTAAGCACATTACCCTCCTTGAAGCGCGGGTAGATACTGTGAGCCATACTGTCTGGAATACGGTCAACTTTATCTTAAATGGGTCGGTCTTTGTCATCTTAGGAATGGAATTGGAAATGATCGCCAAGCCCATCTTAAGTAGTCCCATTTACAATAATCTTCTTTTAGTTCTTTCGGTCTTTTTGTTGACAGCCTTGCTCTTTTTGATTCGTTTTGTCATGGTTTACCTCTTTTATTGGTTCCGAACGGTTCGACTAAAAAAATCGTTGAGAAATTATCTAAAAGATGCCTTGTTGTTGACCTTTTCGGGTGTGAAGGGAACGGTTTCGATTGCGACGATTCTTTTGATTCCAACCAAGATCGAAAAAGAATACCCTATCCTACTCTTTTTAGTGGCAGGAGTTACCCTTGTCAGCTTTATTGCTGGCTTAGTGGTGCTTCCAAAATTATCAGAAGACAAGGAAGAAACCAATGACTACTTGATGCAGATCGCGATTTTAAATGATGTCGTCATGGAATTAGAAGCAGATCTAAAGAATAGCAAGCACAAGGGTCCCTTATATGCGGCGATTGATAACTACCATGGTCGCATAGAAAACTTGATTCTAGGCCAAGAAAACAGGCTCATTCAAAAGGACTGGGAACAGTTGAAGCTCCTGATTTTGAGTATTGAAAGTGACGGCTTGGAACAAGCCTATGAAGAAGGGAAGATTCGAGAGCGGGGCTACCGCGTCTACCAACGCTATCTTCGCAATATGGAGCAACGTGTCAATCGCAATCTTTCGTCTCGTTTAACCTATTACCTCTTGGTGTCTTTCCGTCTCTTGCGTTTATTAGTTCATGAGATCTTAACTTTTGGGTCTGGCTTGCGAAACTGGTGGACCCGAGAGGACAGCAAGTTAGAGGCCGTTGATTATGACCAGATTGCGGCCCTTTATCTGGCCAATACGGAAATCATTATCGAAAGTTTGGAAGACCTCAAGGGGGTTTATCGGAGCAGTTTGATCTCTTTCCTACAAGAATCTCGTCTGAGAGAGACAGCTATTATTACCAGTGGGGCCTTTGTGGAGCGGGTTATTAATCGCGTGAAACCAAATAATATCGATGAAATGTTGAGAGGCTATTATTTGGAGCGTAAGATTATTTTTGAATATGAAGCGCAACACCTGATTACTGCCAAGCAAGCGCGCCGTATGCGACAAAATGTCAATGAATTAGAAAGCTATTCCCTAAGAGAAAGTGCCAATACGCTTCCATACGATTTGATCGAGTATGCACGGAATCGTTGAGATAAGAGTAAAAGAGGCTGGGACAAAAGTCCTAGCCTCTCAATTATTTTTGGATTGTCGATCAAGACGCAGTGGTTGAGTGGACTCTACTACGCTGATTTCATCAGCTTTTACAGCCCTACTCAACTGTGCGGAGGTGGGACGATGAAATCGAATTCTGACGAATTACCGATTTCTGTCCCACTCTCTTTTTGCTTTATTCATTTTCTTTTCAGTGTGCGATTTCTGGTTTGACAAAGAGTCGCTCATCACCAAGATCAATAAGGGATACTGGTGCTTCATAAAATTGGCTAAGGACATGAGGAGTTAGGATCTTTTCCTTTGGTCCTTGCTCGACCACTTGGCCATGTTTGAGTAAGAGGACATGGGTCATGTCTGTTGTAATTTCCTCGGCATGGTGGGTGACGTAGATCATGGTAGGCGCGTGATCCAGTTGTTTGATATGATGGATCTGACGGAGGAGCTTTTCTCTGGCAAAGAGATCCAATCCACTAGAAGCTTCGTCAAAAATGATCAGATCAGGCTGGTCCATGAGGCTTCGTGCAATGAGAACGGTCTGCTTTTCTCCCTGAGAGAGCTCCCGGTATTTGCGGCCGATCAAAGAGCTAGCCCCAATTGAAGTTAGCATATCCCGTGCCCAGTTCAGTTCTTCTTCCCCGTATGCAGCATATAAGATACTACTCTTGTATTGACCAGTTAGGACAATTTGCTCTGTCAAAAGATGTTCTGGCAGTCTTTCTGAAATAAAGGAGCTAACGATACCAATACGCTTACGTAACTCAGGAATACCCCCTTCTCCAAAGCGGGTTCCAAGGACCGTTACCTGGCCAGAACTAGCCCAGTATTCAGACATGAGCAGTTTGAGGAGGGTCGATTTTCCTGCTCCATTTAAGCCTAAAATCGCCCAACATTCATTTTCTTTTACTTGCCAGTTAATCTCTTTTAAAAGGGCTTTTCCATTGCGGATCAAATTGACGTCTTGTAGTTCAATCAAATTATTCATAACTTCATCCTTTTGATTAAAATCTCCTTTATTCTATCATAAAATATGGTAGAATAGAAAACAGGAGGTAAGGAATGTTTCGAAATAGTAAATTGTTATTCTGGACATGTGAGATCTTATTATTGACGGTGATTTTCTATATTTGGAAATCAATGGGGACTTTAATTTCTCCATTTGTATCTGTTCTGAATACCATCCTCTTACCATTTTTAATTGCAGGTTTTTTATATTACATTACCAATCCGATTGTTGAATTGTTGGAAAAACATTTAAAAATCAAGCGTGTGTTTGGGATTTTGATCACCTTAGTACTCTTGTTTGGGATCATTGGCTTAGGGATCTTTTATCTGCTCCCTATCTTAATTAATCAGTTAACCAGCTTGATCAATTCAACTCAAGGACTTTACTGGGAAGTTCAAAGTTTGGTTCGAAAACTCTCGACCAATCCTTTGTTCCAGAATGTGAATATCCAGTCGACGATTCAGCAGTTGAATCTCTCTTATATGGATATCCTACAAAATCTCTTGAATAGTGTGACCAACAGTTTAGGAAGTGTGGTTAACACCATTGTCAATACGGTCTTTATCTTGATCATGACCCCTGTCTTCTTGGTTTATTTCTTGGTCGATGGGAAGAAGTTATTACCGATGTTGGAGCGGACCATTTTACGCAATGACAAACTCCACATTTCAAGCCTCTTGATTAGTTTGAATGAAACGGTCTCTCGCTATATTAGTGGGATTTCGATCGATGCCTTTATCATTGGAACCCTAGCCTACATTGGCTATAGTTTTATTGGATTGAAGTATGCTTTGGTCTTTGCCATTTTTTCTGGATTGGCCAACCTCATTCCATATGTAGGACCAACCATCGGGTTGATTCCGATGATCATCACCTATGCCTTCACAGATATGGATATGATGATCAAAGCAGTCATTTACATGTTGATTATCCAGCAGATCGATGGGAATATTCTTTATCCGCGTATCGTTGGAGGCGTGATGAAGGTTCACCCGATTACCATTATGGTTCTCTTATTGCTCTCAAGTAATATTTACGGCATTATCGGGATGGTCGTTGCGATTCCAGTCTATTCGATTGGAAAAGAAATTGTAAAATTCTTGGTGAATCTTTATGATAACCACCGTGCTGCTAAGGAACAGAAGAAAAAAGAAGAATTTGGAATCATTAATAAATCTTAGACTCTAGCGCCTATATGGGCCTTGGAGTCTTTTTTGTACATTTTTTTGAAAAAATACCGTAAAAAAGTCAACAAGTGCTATGAAATGTGTTAAAATATAAGTGATTTTGAAAGAAAATATGAAATTAGGTAGGGAAAGATGAGACTGCTCTTATCGAAAAAACAAAGACGCCAATTGCAATTATTGGAAATCTTGATTAAGGAAAAAAGATGGTTCCACTTGAAAGAGTTGGCCAAGCGTTTGGATTGTACAGAACGTTCGTTAAAAGAAGATTTGTCTAATCTTCGTAGTACATTTGATGACTTTTTAATTGAATCCTCTACCAATGGGATCAAGATCAGTTATGAGGATTCGGTTGGGCTTGAGGTGATTTACCATCACTTTTTTAAAGAATCACAAGCCTTCGCCTTGATTGAATATCTCTTTTTCAACAAGGATGTTTCCAATGAATATATTTGCAGAAAGTTTGATCTGAGTTACCAGTCTTTCTACCGCTTGATTCGGACGATTAATCAGAAGCTTCAAACAAAATACAATGTAAAGATTGATTTGAAACCCTTGAATCTTGTCGGAGATGAGATTGACGTTCGTTTCTTTTATGCCCAATATTTTGCGGAACGTTATTACTATATGGAATGGCCTTTCCCAGAATTTAAGGAAGAGGCGGTGACCGATTTGATCACCTTCTTCTTCAAGCTCTATGGCTATCCATTGACCTTCTCTGTCCTCAGGTCTTATAAAGTTCTCTTAACAGTCTACTTATCACGGATTAAGCAGGGCTATTTTATTGACATGCCAACCAACTATGATGTGTATAAGGACCAGTATCAAGGAGTGACCAATGTCGAGGAGATGTTGCGCTACTTTAGCTTGCAGTTGGGTGTCGAGTTGAATGAAAAAGTGCTGGAGCAGTTCTTTATCATCTTCATTCAAGAGAATTTCTATTTCAGCCCAGAAAGCTTGATCGAAGCTGCAGAAACAGATCCTTATGCCAAAGAATCGACGACGCTCATCAGAGATATGTTCAAGGATCTATGCTATACCTATGATTTAGACATTGAAAATCTTGATGAGATGTTGATGCATGTCCATAACACGTCTCATCTCGATCGGAAGGAATTATTCTCTGAGTTTCTCTTGTTTGATACCAAGACCAATACCAACGAAGATTTCATGAGCATCTTCCCAGCCTTCTATGATGATTTGAAGGAGCATATCATCACTTATATGAAGACCATGAAGCATGATCTGAATGATGAAATCATCAAGCACATGATCTATACGGTCTATACTCACTGGGAACGTCTCTTACCGCAGTTATTGCGCCGTCGGAAGTCCATTAAGGTCTTGATTATCAGTCGTTTTGACGATCACCATGCCAAATCCATGATCGATTTCCTTGATTTCTACTGTACGGATAACTTTGAATTTACGCAGATGATCAAGTACAATCTGACAGTGGATGATATTGAAGCTTCGGATGCCGATGTAGTGGTGGCCAACTTTATGATGCCTGAATTAAAGAAAAAACCATTTATTTGTACAAGTAGTCTCTCATCGCTTGAGCTGGTTGAAAAACTTAATGCCTTCTTTTATGATTTTACCAGTGCAGAGCATTAAAGACAAAGCCTTCTTAGAAACTTTCCTTAGGTGAGTACGGACGTCAGCGAACTTCGAAGAAGTTCCATGACTAATTAAGATACAAAGGGCGTTCGCGGATAAAGTCAAAATAGGAAGTTTGACGCAGAATCTTTAGATTCTAGGAAAACTTATCTTTTTGACACGATCCGTAGCCCGTGTTCAATTCGTTTTGGACCCCTTCGCTTTTTAATTTTTTAGGCTCAGGCTAAAACAGTTTCCCAAACTGTTTTACTCCCAAAACTCCCGAGTGCTAGAAACAATCGTGTTTCTAGCACTTTTCTCACGGCGAAAAGTTTCAGTGTAGGTTTGAATGAAACTGATTATATAGATTGTTTTAAGTTTTCAGCTTCACTTAGGTTATTTCGTTTGAAAAAACAATTTGTTCACATTCTAAAATCAGGACTTGTTCCTGATTTTTTGATGGTAAAAAAAAGAAAATTTTATAGAAGAATGCAGGCTCTCCTATTTTGTGGTATAATATACAATATTATATACTGGAGGAAATTATCCATGGAAGACCCTGGCAGTCAGGAAATTTTACTGGAATTTATTTTATTGATTGTTTTGACATTATTGAACGCCTTTTTCTCGGCGACTGAAATGTCAATGGTATCGTTGAATCGCTCTCGTGTAGTGCAAAAAGCTGAAGAAGGAGATAAAAAATACATTCGTCTTCTTAGCGTATTGGAACAACCGAATCATTTCTTATCCACTATTCAGGTGGGGATCACCTTGATTACCATCTTATCTGGGGCGAGTCTTGCAGAAAGTCTCGGTCATGTCATTGCTGGATGGATGGGCAATACTAAAACAGCTCTTGCAACTGGAAGCTTTTTATCTCTAGCATTTTTGACTTATATTTCGATCGTGTTTGGCGAACTCTATCCGAAACGAATCGCTATGAACTTGAAAGATGAGTTGGCTGTTCGAACAGCTCCGATTGTGATTCTATTAGGAAAAATTGTCAGCCCCTTTGTTTGGTTGCTTTCAGCATCGACCAACCTTTTGAGCCGTATCACGCCAATGGAATTCGATGATCCGGATGAAAAGATGACGCGGGATGAAATCGAGTATATGCTGACCAATAGTGAAGCAACACTAGATGCGGACGAGATTGAGATGCTCCAAGGGATCTTTTCATTAGATGAAATGGTAGCGCGTGAAGTCATGGTGCCACGGACAGATGCCTTCATGGTCGATATCAATGATGATACCAAAGAAATTATTGAAAGTATCCTTAAGCAAAACTTTTCACGGATTCCTGTCTATGATGATGACAAGGACAATGTCATCGGCCTCATCCATACCAAACGTCTCTTGAACGAAGGATTTATCAATGGCTTTGATAATATTGTCTTAAGAAAGATTTTGCAAGAACCTTTGTTTGTTCCAGAAACCATTTTTGTGGATGATCTTTTGAAAGAATTGCGCAATACGCAAAATCAAATGGCCATTCTACTCGATGAATATGGTGGGATGTCTGGTTTGGTTACTCTTGAAGACCTCTTGGAAGAAATCGTCGGTGAAATTGACGATGAGACTGACAAAGCGGAAATTGATGTCTTTGAAATTGCGGACAATACCTATGTCGTACAAGGAGCCATGTCTCTAAATGACTTTAACGAATATTTTGATGTTGAGTTGGAAAGCGATGATGTGGATACCATTGCAGGCTATTACCTGACAGAGGTTGGGCGAATTCCGACCTTGAAAGAGCGACTCAGCTGTGAAGTCGATAGTCAAAAGAAACACTTGATTCTGACAAATGACAAGGTGAAAAATGGTCGTGTGACCAAGGTAAAAGTTGAAATTTCTGAAATCGTCGAAGATGATGAAGAAACCAAATCAAAAGAAGATTAGAAAATAGAGGCCTGGACGTGTTCCAGCCTCTGTTTTTTTCTTGTCAGGGCTAGTTGAATTTTCAAAAAATTTCAAAAATTTCTGAAATAGTCTTGACAGCCAAAAAAAATTAAGGTAAGATATTACCCATAAATAAAGAAAGCAGAAAATAAACATGAAGCAACAAGCCATTTCAACTCAAAAATTTTACTTTAGCTACTTTAGATAGTGTTTGTAGACATGATCTCATGGATGCAAACAACCCAAGCAATTTGTTTGTATCTATGTGGCTAAGATTTTTGATGATGGTCCATAGAGCTAGTATCTAAATGGACCGAGGTTTTGTAACTTGTTGGAGAATTTCAAGCATCCGTTTAGAGAATGATCTAAGCGGATTTTTTGTTTATTTGCAGAAAAGGAGTCAAAAAATGAAAGTAGTGAAGAAATTACTAGCACCTGTCCTGGTTGTAGGACTGCTGTTAACCTCATTGGTGACCTTACACCATCTGAAGGATGCTAAAAAAGACAATGTATTTCGGATTGGGATTTCCCAGTACATCACCCATAAGTCGCTCGACGCGACACGAAAAGGCTTTATCGATGAGTTGAAGAAAGAGGGCTATGTGGATGGGAAAAATATCCAGATTGATTTCCAAAATGCTCAAGGGGAGCAACGAAATCTGAAAAACATTTCCAAACAATTGGCGGAAGAAAGTGATCTAGTCTTTGCGATTGCAACACCGTCAGCTCAAAGTTTGGCCAATACGACGAAAACAACGCCGGTTGTCTTCTCAGCTGTGACCGACCCATTGGCAGCGAAACTGGTGAAAAACTTGAAGGAACCTGGTGGCAATATCACAGGGACAAGTGACCAGTCAGACGATGCGATCTCTACACAGGTAGACATGATTAAGCAAGTACTTCCAACGGCGAAAACAGTTGGGATCCTCTATACGCAAAGTGAGCCTAACTCAGTTGTCCAAAAAGACAATGCGAAGAAGATCCTAGAAGCTAAAGGCTATCAAGTGGTTGAAAAAACCATTCTCGATAGTAACAATGTGAAAGCTGCAGCAGACAGTATCATGTCAGAAGCAGATATCGTCTTTGTTCCGACGGATAACATCATTTCTTCTACAATGGACACTGTAAAACAGGTTTCCCTCAGCCATAAGGTGCCCGTTTTTGGTGGGTCTGCTGAGATGGTGGCTACTGGTGGCTTGTACAACTTTGGTACCGATTATGAGGAATTGGGAAGACAAGCTGCTCGGATGGCCATTCGCATCATGAAGGGTGAGAAACCTGGCAAAGTTGCAGTTGAAACACCTGAAAAATTAGAATTGCATACCAATAAAGAGATGGCCAAAGAGCTTGGAATTGATATTAGCTCGTTGAAGGTAGAAAAATAGGAGGTTTGAGATGAATTTCGTTTTATCAAGTTTATCAGAAGGTTTATTGTGGTCGATCATGGCGATCGGTGTTTACTTAACATTTCGAATTTTAGATATTGCTGACATGACGGCAGAAGGAGCCTTTCCACTTGGGGCAGCAGTTGTAGCTTCCCAAATTCAAGCAGGAAGAAACCCTTGGCTTGCAACCTTGTTGGGCTTCCTAGCAGGAATGATCGCAGGATTGGTTTCTGGGATTCTCCATACAAAAATGAAAATTCCAGCCCTCTTGACAGGGATTGTCACTTTGACCGGTCTCTACTCTATCAATATTAAAATCATGGGGGGAGTACCCAACCTCTCTATTGGCGATGCCAGTACCATTTTCAAAAGTGTCATGAAATTGGGCTTGTCCAATGAAGAAGCTGTCTTTTTGATTAGTGTTTCTTGCTTGATCATCGTCTGTATCTTATTGACCCTCTTAATGAAGACGCAACTTGGCTTGGTTTTGCGCTCGACTGGTGATAACATTCCAATGAGTGAGGCCAATGGGGTCAATGTAGATAACATGAAGATGTTGGGCTACATGATTTCCAATGGCTTGATTGCCCTTTGTGGAGCCATGTTTGCACAAAATGATGGTTTCTCAGATGTGACTTCTGGTACAGGGACGATCGTAGTCGGTTTGAGTGCGGTGATTATCGCTGAAGTTTTGATCCACGAATTGACCATTGGTTGGCGCTTGCTTTCAATCGGGGTTGGAGCCATTGTTTACCGTTTGATTATCTTAAATATTTACGAGATCCCAAATCTCGATCAAAATATGGTCCGTCTCTTCAATGCGATCTTGCTTGCGATTGTCTTGTTCGCTCCTGAGGCGCAAAAACGTCTTCGTGTTCGTGGATTGAAGTTAGGAAATAAGTAGGAGAAAAGTATGGCAACATTATTATCAATTGAAGGCATTCATAAGACATTTGAAGCAGGAACGGTTAATGAAAACCATGTCTTAAAAGGCTTGGATCTCCAAGTGGAAGAAGGAGATTTCATTTCGGTTATCGGTGGAAATGGAGCTGGGAAATCAACCTTGATGAACATCTTGGCAGGAAATCTAGTCGTGGATGAAGGGGATATCTTGCTAGAAGGTAACTCCATTAAAAATACGAGTGTTCGGAAGCGTGCGAAAGATATTGCGCGTGTCTTCCAAGATCCTAAGATGGGGACGGCTTCTCGTTTGACCATTGAAGAAAATATGGCGATTGCCCAACGTCGGGGGAAATCTCGTGGTTTGAGCTGGGGAGTTCGGGAGAAAGATCGCGAATTGTTCCGTGAAGCCTTGAAGGAACTGAATATCGGTTTAGAGAATCGTCTCAAGGTAGATACCCAATATTTGTCTGGTGGGCAACGTCAAGCTTTGACCTTGGTCATGGCAGCTTTGGTTAGACCAAAACTCTTGCTTCTGGATGAACATACCGCAGCGCTCGATCCAAAGACTAGTGAAATGGTCATGGAATTGACCCAAAAGATCGTGGAAAGCCATGATTTGACAACCTTGATGATTACGCATGATATGAACCATGCTATCGAATACGGCAACCGCTTGATCATGCTCTACCAAGGCAAGATCGTTGTCGACGTCAAAGGAGAAGAAAAGAAAAACCTAACGGTTGAAGATTTGATGCGCCTCTTCCAACAAAACAGTGGTGAAACTTTGGTGAGTGATGAATTGGTCTTGGGATAAAATAAAAGAGAGTGGGACAGAAATCGGTCATTCGTTAGAATTCGATTTCGTCGTCCCACCTCCGCACAGTTGAGTAGGGCTGTAAAAGCTGATGAAATCAGCGTAGTAGAGCCCACTCAATCACTGCGTCTTACTCGACAATACAAAGATAACTGAGAGGCTAGGACTTTTGTCCCAGCCTCCTTTTATTTCCTCCGCTCTGCATAGTCGACAAAATGAAACTTGTCTAATATGTGTCGACTTTCGGTGAATTGGAATTGTCGTCCGTCTGCTAGGTGAACTTGGGAACGGACTGTCACCACGTGTTTGTCTTTTCCAAGATCCAGTAAGATTTTGTCACGATTATCGATTGGTGAAATCAAAATTTCTTTTTTGGCATAGCTAATCTGCAATTCCAAGTCTTCTTCTATATATTGGTAGATAGAGTGCTGGGCAATTTCCTTGGTCAGGCCAGGGATGAGCTCTCTGTCTAGGTAATCAATATCTAAGACAGAAGAGACACCATCCACCACCCGTTGCCGGGTTACTTTCCAAACCAATCGGTGAAGGGGGAAACCTGTCTTTTTAGTGCCTTTTTCATCGATACTGATCTTTTCCAAACGAATGATATTGGTTTCTGAGTGAAGAACAGAAGCTTTGACGATTTCTTGGTAGCTGGTTAATTGGGAAACGGGGAAGTCAAAGTTCGCTTGTCTAGAAACTTGCGAACCCATCCCTTGAACAGTCTCGATAAAGCCTTCCTCCTGCAAGAGCTCAAGCGTCTCTACCATACCTGGGGCAAGGAAATGAGTGAACGAGGTGGTTGGAGTGCCCTCTTCTGGAATAACCATGACCAACCTCGTGCTTTGAATCTCTTTGTGGATATCAAGAACTTCCGCAATGAAGGAGCGACCATGCTCGCTGACAGCATTCACTTGTCACGTGGAACTCCGTATATCTACATGGGTGAAGAGATCGGCATGATTGATCCAGACTATGATTCGATGGCAGATTATGTGGATGTGGAGTCCATTAATGCTTACCAAATGCTCTTGGACCAAGGCAAGTCACCTGAGCAAGCCTTCAAGATTATCCAAGCTAAGTCACGAGATAATTCTCGTACACCCATGCAATGGGATGCTTCTCTAAATGCTGATTTTTCAACAGGGACCCCATGGTTGAAAGTTGGGAAATCCTATAAAGACATCAACGTTGAAAAGGAGATCGACGGACCAATCTTTACTTTCTATAAAAAATTGATTCGCTTGCGTAAAGAAATGCCTATCATTTCAGAAGGCAGCTATCAGCCAGCACTTGAAGATAGTCAAGAAGTCTATGCCTTTGAACGCCACTTAGACGGTCAAAAACTCTTGGTACTCAATCATTTCTATGGAAGTGAAGTCGAAGTAGCGATTCCAAAAGACTACCAAGCAGGGCGCGTGCTCTTGTCCAACTATGAGAATGTAAAGCTTTCTGAAAAAGTAATTCTGAAACCGTATCAGACACTGGCAATTTTAGCTTAAGTTCTTGACACTTCGATCTTTTTTGGTCGAAGTGTTTTTTTTTTGAAAAATATTTTTGAAAGCGCTTGAAAATGCAAAGTTCTTCCCTTATAATAAAAGAGGAAAACTTTTTAGGGATGGAGAAACGCATGAGAAAAAACGGTAAAAAGATTCGCCTACTGGGAGTAGCCACCTTATTGGCTAGTCAGTTGGGGGTCTTTAGCAGTACCCTCACGGTAGTTGCAGACGAGACCACAGCTTCGACTTCAGAGCCAGCGCTTGTGACGAACACTAGCAGCGAAGAAAACTCGACAAATAGTTCGACTTCTGCTACAACAACAACTACAGAAGCTACGACGAGAGCTTCGAGTGATAAAGAAGAGACATCTAGCAGTTCCTCAGACGATACTGAGGAGAAAACGGTTAAGATCGGGGACATTCAAGGGGAATCACAACGCTCTCCACTGGAAGGCCAAAAGGTAGCTATCAAAAATGCAGTGGTGACGAAAACAGACCGCTATGGTTTTTATGCCCAAGATATTGAATCGGATGGCAATAGCCGTACTTCAGATGGGATTTATGTAGTTTCTAAATACAAGGTCAAGGTCGGTGACAAGGTTAAAATCACTGGTACCGTCAAGGAAGGCTATATGGAAGAGGTTACCTTGGGAGCTGGGAAAACCTTTAAGGAACCAACGAATAGTTTAACGGTGACCATGCTGGTCGATGCTTGGATCACAAAAGATGGGACAGCCCCTCTTCCAGAAGCTGTGAATATCACTGAGGGCATGCCAGCAGATGTGAAGCCTAATCCGACTGCTTATGCTCCAGAAACTGATGCTCTCGATTATTGGGAAAGCTTGGAAGGAATGCTCACGGTGGTGAAGAAACCGCATGTCCTTGGTCCCCAGTACAAAGGAGATATCTATGTATTGGGAGAAGATTTTACAGGCCTTCCTTTAAACAATATTGGGGGTCTGAATCTACGGCCACATGCGCAAAATACAGCGACGATCCCGATTTATGTTGGGAATCAATTTGTCGCAAAAGCCAAGGATTACTTTACAGAAGACGTAACAGGAGTGGTAACGTATCGGAATAGCTTTTATAAGTTAGAACCTACTCAACAGTTGACAGTCCAAGATGGTGGTTTGCAGCGTCAAGCAGCTCAAACCCAACCAAGTGAGGACAAGCTGACCATCGCTTCCTACAATATTGAAAATTTCTCGGCCAACAATGCCAAAAATGAAACCCCAGAGGATAAGGTGACGCTGATTGCCAATTCCTTTATCCATGAAATTCACAATCCAGACATCATTACTTTGATTGAAGTGCAGGACAATAATGGTAGTGTGGATGACGGAACGACCAGTGGTGTTGAAAGTGGACGCAAACTAGCCAATCGGATCAAGGAATTGGGTGGCAAGAGCTATGAGTATACGGAGGTTGCTCCAGTAGATGGCGCTGACGGAGGAAAGCCTGGTTCCAATATTCGTTTGGGAATCCTCTACAATCCAGAACGCGTAACCTTAGCCAAAAAAGAGGCAGCAACTAGCAACGAGGCAGCGCAATTTGACAAGGGACACCTGGTTAAAAATCCAGCTCGGATTGCCCCTAATGACCCATCGTTTGATCATACTCGCAAGTCCTTAGCTGTTGAATTTGAATTCAAAGGTCAACCAGTTGTGGTGATTGCCAATCACTTGAAATCAAAAATCGGAGATGATGCTATTTATGGGGCAAGCCAACCAGCAGTGGAACATACCTTGCCAACTCGTGAAGCACAAGCTAGTGTCATCCATCAATTCGTTCAAGAAGGCTTGAAGCAAAATCCGAAGACCACCTTTGTTTTGACGGGTGATTTTAATGATTACGATTTTTCAACCACGGCACAGATCCTTGCGGGCAGTGAACTAACCAACTTAATGGCCCAACATGATGCAGGAGATCGCTATTCCTATTTCTATCGTGGAAGCAATCAAGTTTTGGATAACATTTTTATCTCAAACAACATGGCAGCCAAAGCAAGGTTTGAACCAGTCCATATCAATGCTTCCTTTATGAAGGAACACGGTCGTGCATCAGACCATGATCCTGTCTTGGTCCAAATCGACTTTAGTGGAGCACAAACTCCAGGAACGCCGACGGATGATCAACAAGGAAATGCAGGACAACCAACGGATCAAACCAGCCCTTCTTCATCGAATACAGGGTCTCAACTAGTCCCTCATCAGGCTCAAGCCAATGAACAAAAGAGTTCACCATCTGAAAGCAAAGAGAAGGGCAAGAACGAAGATGAGAAGCAAGACGACAAGGAAGAGGCAGCAACAGAAACGAAGACACCAGGTAAACGGAAAATCCTTCCATCTACTGGACAAGAAACAAGCTATCTAGCTCTTTTTGGAGTGGCAGTAGCTACGATGATTCTTGTTTGGTACAAGAAGAAAAAGACGACTCACTGACGTGTTTTATAAGAAAGATCTAAAAAAGGAGTCGCTGGCTCCTTTTTTTCTCCTAAAATACAGGACAGATAGTCCCATATTGGAAACTGTACTAGGACAATGAAAACTACTGAAAAGAACAGTTTCTTTTCAAAAAGAAGCTTAAACTCTTTAAAATAGGTGGAATCGTGTTATAATAAAATCATAAAACGTTTTCAAGAGAAGAGGTTCCTCAATGGAAAATGAAACAGTTGACTATGGAAAAGTAACAGGAATGGTACACTCAACAGAAAGTTTTGGGGCAGTAGACGGGCCTGGGATCCGCTTTATTGTCTTCCTTCAAGGGTGTCAAATGCGGTGTCAATACTGCCACAATCCAGATACTTGGGCAATGGAAACCAACAAGTCCCGTGAACGGACAGTGGATGATGTCCTAGAAGAAGCCCTCCGTTATCGTGGATTTTGGGGCGAAAAAGGGGGAATCACTGTCAGTGGAGGAGAAGCCCTCTTGCAGATTGACTTTTTGATTGCACTTTTTACCAAGGCTCAAGAGTTGGGCATTCATTGTACTTTGGATACCTGTGCTCTTCCTTTCCGGAATACGCCTCGTTATTTGGAAAAATTTGACCGCTTGATGGCAGTGACAGACTTGGTGCTTCTTGATATCAAGGAAATCAATGATGAACGACACAAAATTGTGACCAGCCATACCAATAAAACGATTTTAGCTTGTGCCAAGTATTTATCTGATATTGGAAAACCAGTCTGGATTCGTCACGTTTTGGTCCCAGGTTTGACAGACCGGGATGATGATTTGATCGAGCTTGGAAAATTTGTTAAAACCCTTAAAAATGTCGATAAATTTGAGATCCTTCCTTACCATACTATGGGGGAATTCAAATGGCGTGAATTGGGAATTCCGTACAAATTGGAGGGTGTGAAACCACCGACAAAAGAACGGGTCCAAAATGCAAAAGATTTGATGGAAACAGAAAGTTACCAAGATTACCTGAAACGGGTCAAAGGATAAAAAGTATAGACAGTTGGGCCTTCCAGCTGTCTTTTTCTGATGAAATGCACAACTATTCCCTTTCTTTAAATGGCAAAACGTGCTAAAATAGAGTGAATCTATAAATGAAATAAAGAGGTAGAAACATGTCAAAAATTCTCGTTTTTGGTCACCAAAATCCTGACTCAGATGCTATCGGCTCATCTGTAGCTTTTGCTTATCTTGCAAAAGAAGCTTATGGTTTGGATACAGAAGCAGTGGCCCTTGGAACTCCAAATGAAGAAACAGCTTTCGTGTTGGACTATTTTGGTGTGGAAGCACCACGCGTCATCACATCAGCTAAAGCAGAAGGTGCAGAGCAAGTCATCTTGACGGACCACAATGAATTCCAACAATCAGTATCAGATATTGCTGAAGTAGAAGTATATGGTGTAGTGGACCACCACCGTGTGGCTAACTTCGAAACTGCCAGCCCACTTTACATGCGTTTGGAACCAGTTGGATCAGCATCTTCTATCGTGTACCGCATGTTCAAAGAACACGGTGTAGCAGTGCCAAAAGAATTGGCAGGTTTGATGCTTTCAGGTTTGATTTCAGATACTCTTCTTTTGAAATCTCCAACAACTCACCCATCTGATAAAGTGATTGCGCCAGAATTGGCTGAATTGGCTGGTGTCAACTTGGAAGAATATGGTCTTGCAATGCTCAAGGCTGGTACTAACTTGGCAAGCAAATCAGCAGAAGAATTGATCGACATCGATGCCAAGACTTTTGAATTGAACGGAAATAACGTTCGTGTGGCTCAAGTGAACACAGTTGATATTGCGGAAGTTTTGGAACGCCAAGCTGAAATCGAAGCAGCTATCCAAGCTGCCAATGCCGCTAACGGCTACTCTGACTTTGTTTTGATGATTACAGACATCGTCAACTCAAACTCAGAAATCTTGGCTCTTGGTGCCAACATGGACAAGGTAGAAGCAGCCTTCAACTTCAAACTTGAAAACAACCACGCTTTCCTTCCAGGTGCCGTTTCACGTAAGAAACAAGTGGTTCCTCAATTGACTGAAAGCTTTAATGCATAATGATAAATGGGGAAACCCATTATTAAAAAGGAGTTTCGGCTCCTTTTTTGCTAGGAGAAGATCATGTTAGAGACGGGCGATTTGATTTTTGTGAGAGAAGATACGGAAATGGGGCAGGCCATCCAGGTATCTACTGGCAACTATAGCCATGTGGCTATCTTTTTGGACGGTTTCATTTATCATGCCACGGTAGAAGGTGGCGTCCTTTCCCAAGCCCCTGAGGATTTCTTTGAAGCTGGAAAAGTCTATGACCTTTATCGCTATGCGCAGATTGATTGTCCAGAGGTCAAAAAGCGGGCAGAAAACCTTTTAGGGGCTCCCTACAATGCTTCCTTTTATCCAGATGGAGCTGGTTTCTATTGTTCCCAGTTCATTGCTGAACTACTTCCTATTTTTGAAACCATTCCCATGAAGTTTGGAGATGAGGAACAAGAGATTAGTTCGTTTTGGGAAGATTACTACAGAGAGCTTGGTCTAGCGGTTCCTTTAGATCAGCCCGGGACCAACCCGAGTCAGTTAGCCCAATCACCACAGCTACAGTTTAAAGAAAGGTATTTGGATGATTTGGATTCATGAAACAACAATCTGAATCTTTGATACAGTTTATAAGAGTTGCATCAAACTAAAGAAAAATATGTTCTACGTTCGAATACAACTTGTAAAAGTTGTATTTTTTTCTAATATCCTCTGGATGTTTCTTGTTTAGACAGATAAAATATGATATACTTCACAAAAAAACTAACCACTGGTTAGTTTTTGCTGGAAATCAAAGGAGGAAGTAAATATGTCTTTCTTGTATCGTTTATTAACACGTACAAAACAAATCAGTCCACATATAAAAAAGTTTGAGTCCGAATTGGGCATTTTTGTTGTCAGCATATGGCTAGTTGAATCATCTGGTCGCTTTTATGTGATTGATACGGGAATGCGAGGAATGGAGAAGTACGCTGCCCAGTTTTTACTCCCACAAAAAATTGAAGCAATTTTTCTGACCCATGGACATCCAGATCATATCAAAGGTTTGCCCTATCTTAGACAGCACTTTGGGAACATCCCGACTTTAATCAGTGAGAAGGAATTCCCCTATATTTCAGGCAAAGAACCTTTTCCTAATAGAAAAGAGAAAGAAAAAGTCATTTTTGACCCGGTTACTTTTATAACTGTTGAAAGTCAAGAGGGTCAAGACTTGTTAAGTAGGGCAGGATTAAAACCCCTATTTTCTCCTGGTCATTCCCCTGGTCATGTTGTTTATTACCATGAAGAGGATCAAGTTTTAATTGCTGGAGACCTTTTTACAGCTACGAGAAATGGAAAGTTGCGTCCACCAATGAAAGGATATACAGCAGATATGAGACAAGCTTTAGCTAGTGGAGAAAGAATTATCAAGAGATATTCGCAGGCACTTGTTAGTGTTTGTCATGGTAGTGAGGTAAAAGATGCAGTACGAGATTTTGAGGCATCGGATGGGTTTAAAGGGAGTTTGTAATGGCAAAGGATACAAGATCTAGAATTATCAGGGCAGCCGAAGAACTTTTCCGGACAGAATCTCAGCAAAAAGTAGGAATCAGGCAGATTGCTCAAGCTGCAGGATGTTCACATACAGCTATTTATCAGTATTTTAAAAAGAAAGAGGATATATTATATGCAGTAGCGGAAAAACCGTTAACTCATCTCTATCATACTTGCTTAGAAATCAGTCATTCCAAGCAGAATGATAAGGAACGTCTGCTTCAAATCTGTCAAGTATACGTGGATTTTGGGTTTAGAGAACGTAATATTTATGAATTATTGATTTTTTACCGTGGAGAGCATGAAGATTCAGGCGATTGTTCGCAACCGTTGATGCAATTGAGAATGAAAAGTTATCGTTTGTTGGAAGAAGCTATTGATGTCTTTTTACCGAAAGACTTATCTGATGCAGAAGCGCTAAATATTCGTAGTGGAATCTTTATTTTTTTACATGGCTTAGTGAGTATCTACAGTAGGGACAATGAAGAATGTCCAGAACGCATTAAGCAACTACTGACTGATTTTATTTCTTTTAAAATAATAGAAATGAAATGAGTTGGAATAACTTATGGGGCTTCTACAGTAAACTTGGATTGAAAAGACTAAGTTCTTTTATTGCCTTATTTTCCCCTCTTGCCTGCCTATCCATAAATTGAAGATTTTGTCCTTTGGTATTGATTTCGCTTAAACTAATTTTTATGTTACAATAAGAACGAACCGATAAAACAGTAAACGAGACCTATTTATGATTACAATCATTAATCCTACACGTTTGACACGTCAGCCATTTTTCAAGGACTTGATCAACTTTTTGGATCAGCATGACGATGTGATCCTGCGGCAAATCAAGGCCCAATTTCCAGATCAACCAGTGGATAAGCTGATGGAGGAGTATATCAAAGCGGGCTTCATCCTTCGAGAAAATAAACGCTACACCCTCAACCTGCCCTTCTTGAAGTCAGCTGATCTTGTTGACTTGGATCAGGAGGTCTTTGTTCGAGAGGACAGTGCAGTTTATCAAGAATTAAAAGCCAAGGTCTTCCAAACGGAACTCCGCAACACGACCAATGCAGCGATTCTCATAGAGGAGACGGACTTTGCGCGACATGCACAGGCCCTTTCCAATTACTTTTATAAGGTAGCTCACCAATACCCATTGACGGAGGATCAAGAAAAGCTCTATGCCATCTTGGGAGATGTCAATCCTGAGTATGCTCTTAAGTATATGACCAGCTTTTTGCTCAAATTTCTCAAAAAAGAAGAAGTCCAGCAAAAGCGCAAGGACATCTTTGTCGATAGTTTAGAAGTCTTAGGTTATATCCGCAAAAATGATGAAGGCAAATATGAATTAGCAGTGGACTTGGATAAGGAAAGACTGATGTTTATCAAACAATAGAAAGAGGCTAGGAAAACTTCCTAGCCTTGTTTTTTTTGATTATAGATAACGTTCAGCGATGGCGGCGTCACCTGGATACTCTTCTTTTACGCCATTGACGATTTGGTAGCAGTCTGCTCCTTTTCCAGCGATAATGACGGCATCTTCAGGCTTGCTGGTTGTCGCCATAGCCAGTTGAATGGCTTGCTCGCGATCTGCGATTTTTTCGACAGGTCGCGTGATATAACTACTAATCTCTTCAGCGATAGCCAAAGGATCTTCATAGTTGGGATCATCCGCTGTGAGGAAGACTTGGATCTCAGGATGGTCTTCCAAGAGTAAGCCAAAGTCCTTGCGGCGGCTCTCTCCTTTATTCCCAGTTGATCCAAGGACCAGTGAAATCGTCCCCGTTTGATGGGTTTCGACAACTGAGAGCAGTTTTTTTAAGCTATCTCCATTATGGGCGTAGTCGATGAAGACCTTAGCGCCGTTTTTCTGAGTCAAGACTTCCATTCGGCCAGGAACGCGCGTCTTAGCAATCCCTTTTTGAATATCCTCAAGGCTCGCACCTAGACGAAGACAGGCAAGACCTGCTGCTACAGCATTTTCTTGGTTGAAGTGACCAATCAGTTGGATATCATAGTTTCCAGCTAATTTACCAGTGGCTGAGAAGCTGAAAGCTTTGGAGTTTTCAATTTGATTCTCAGACTGGCTTCCATAAAAATCGTGGTCTTGGTTCGCGACTTGGTCCGCTAAAACTTGGAAATGATCCATATCGCTATTGATGACTACGGCTTGGCTATTCTTCATGAGGAGACGTTTGTGGTAGAAATAATCCTCAAAAGTTGGGTGTTCAATCGGTCCAATATGGTCTGGACTGATGTTGAGAAAAACACCGACGTCAAAGGTCAGACCGTAAACCCGCTTCACCAGATAAGCTTGACTGGAGACTTCCATAATAAGGTGGGTCCGATCATTCGTTACTGCCTCAGCCATCATGGCAAAAAGATCCAAGCTCTCTGGCGTTGTCAGGGTCGATTTAAAGAAGTTTTTACCATCCAGTGTAGTATTCATGGTCGACAGCATAGCTGGTCGGTGACTTTGTTCCAAAATATGGTAAGCAAAATAGGCCGCGGTTGTCTTTCCCTTAGTCCCTGTGAAGGCCAATAGTTTTAATTGTTTCTCAGGGTGCCCATAAAACTCCATGGCAATTAAGCTCATGGCCTGTTTGATATCATTGACGAGGATGGCAGGAATACCAACTTCATAATCTTTTTCAGAGACATAAAAGCCGAGTCCATTAGAAATAGCCTGTTCCAGGTATTCTTTTTTGAAGTTGGCCCCTTTGACAAAAAAGAGGGTGCTAGCAGAAACCTTCCGGCTATCATAGCTAATAGCATCAAAACTTGTTCCTTCTAGATGGTAGTAATATTCACCATTTACTAGAATTTCTCGGAAATTTTGGTCATGTTTTAAAATGTTGAGGGTTTGTTCAATTGTAATCATAAAACTATTGTAAACCTAAAGTCCCTATTTTACAAGTGTCATGGAAAAGTTTATAATGAAGAGAAGAAGAAACGAAAGAGGACACCAATGAGTCACGAACAAAATGACCAGCAAGCCCAGATGCTACGCGGGACTGCCTGGATGACAGCCAGCAACTTTATCAGCCGTTTGCTAGGAGCCGCTTATATTATTCCTTGGTATATTTGGATGGGAAAATATGGTCCACAAGCCAATGGTCTTTTTACAATGGGCTACAATATCTATGCTTGGTTTCTCTTGATTTCGACAGCCGGGGTACCCGTAGCTGTTGCCAAGCAAGTAGCCAAATACAATACCCGGGACCAAGCCGACCATAGCTTTGCTTTGATTCGGGGCTTCTTAAAATTCATGGGAATTTTAGGCCTAGGATTTGCCATTCTTATGTATCTGTTATCTCCTGTCTTTGCTAGCCTTTCAGGTGGGGGAAAAGAGTTGATTCCGATCATGCAGAGCCTTTCTTGGGCTGTCTTGATCTTTCCTTCGATGAGTGTCATTCGGGGATTTTTTCAAGGTTTTAACAACATGAAGCCTTACGCTATAAGCCAGATTGCAGAACAAGTGATCCGGGTCATCTGGATGTTGCTCACGACCTTCTTCATTATGAAGATTGGCTCAGGTGATTACGTGCAGGCTGTGACGCAGTCGACCTTTGCGGCTTTTATTGGTATGGGAGCGAGCCTTCTGGTGCTCTTTTATTACCTTGCAAAGACAGGCTTGCTCTCTTCTATTTTTAGAAAGCAAGAGGGAAGTGAAGGGATTGACACTCGGGCTCTCTTGATCGATACGATTCGGGAAGCTATTCCTTTTATCATTACTGGTTCTGCGATTCAGCTCTTCCAAATTGTTGACCAGATGACCTTTATCAATGTCATGTCTTGGTTCACAGACTATAGTCAAAAGCAGCTCATGGTCATGTTTAGTTATTTCTCTGCTAATCCAAACAAAATTACCATGATCTTGATTGCGGTAGCGACTTCGATTGGAGGAGTCGGGATTCCTCTGTTGACAGAGAATTATGTCAAGGGGGACCTAAAAGCGGCTGGAAAGCTCGTACAGGATAACTTGACCATGTTGCTAGCTTTCTTGCTTCCAGCCACCTTTGGTGCAGTAGCAGTCGCAAAACCACTTTATACGGTTTTCTACGGGCAACCAGATGGCTTGGCCTTAGGACTTTTCATCGTAGCGATGTTGCAGACCGTAATTCTCGGTCTTTACACGGTCTTATCGCCAATGATTCAAGCCCTCTTTCAAAATCGCAAGGCCATTCGCTACTTCCTTTATGGGGTAGTGGTGAAATTGGTCCTACAGATTCCATTTATTTTGGTCTTTCGTTCTTATGGGCCGCTTCTGTCAACGACCATTGCCTTAATGGTGCCAATCGTTCTCATGTATCGGGAGATCCAAACCATCACTCAGTTTAATCGCACCATCGTCTTTAAGCGGACCTTGCTTGGTTCTATCCTGACTGTGGTGATGCTACTTGGAGTCTTGATCGCTGGTTTGATTTTGGGCTGGATTTTCCCACCAAATGGCCGTGTATCGAGCATGATTTATATCGTCGTCATTGGCGGATTAGGAGTTGCTATATATGGAGCCTTAGGATTATGGCTACGGTATTTTGACCGCTTTATCGGAGGTCAAGCTACACGTCTCAGACAAAAATTTCGGATTAAATAAATCAGAGGTTGGGTAAAAAGTGCCCAGCCTTTTCTTATAGTTTGAAACTATAGCTAGGTCTTGAAAATGGGAAAACCGCTCTCCTCATAATAGTGATAAAATAGTAAGCAGTTAGATTGAATGTTTATCGGAGGGCAATATGAGTAAAAAACGCAATATCAATACTATCTTGGCACAGGCAGGAATCAAGTCGGATCAAGCAACGGGAGCTTTGACGACTCCTTTGCATTTCTCTACGACTTACCAGCACCCAGAATTTGGTCAGTCTACAGGTTTTGACTATACCCGTACGAAAAATCCAACACGCGCAACAGCTGAGAAGACTTTGGCGGCTATCGAAAGTGCAGACTATGCTTTGGCGACAAGCTCTGGAATGTCAGCCATCGTGCTTGCTTTTAGCATTTTCCCTGTTGGTTCAAAAGTCTTAGCCGTTCGTGACCTTTATGGCGGTTCTTTCCGCTGGTTTAACCAACAAGAGCAAGAAGGTCGTTTCTCTTTCACCTATGCCAATACAGGAGAAGAACTGATCCACCATCTAGATAATGATCCGGTGGATGTCCTCTATATTGAAACACCAACCAATCCATTGATGTTGGAATTTGATATTGCTCATTTAGCTAAATTGGCCCATGCAAAAGGTGCCAAAGTCGTGGTGGACAATACCTTCTATAGCCCGATCTATCAACGTCCGATTGAAGAGGGAGCGGATATTGTTCTTCATTCAGCAACTAAGTACCTAGCTGGTCACAACGATGTCTTGGCTGGTGTTGTCGTGACAAATGAGGCAGACTTGTATGACAAACTCTTTTACAACTTGAATACGACAGGTGCTGTTCTTTCCCCATTTGACAGCTATCTGTTGATCCGTGGTCTCAAGACACTTTCTATTCGGATGGAGCGCTCCACAGAGAATGCTCGCAAGGTGGTCGAGTTTTTGAAAACCTCCCCTCAGGTCAAAGAAGTCCTCTACACCGGAAAAGGTGGAATGGTCTCCTTTAAAATTCAAGATGAGAAAAAAATTCCTAACTTGTTGAATTCCCTTCAAGTCTTTACCTTTGCTGAAAGTCTTGGCGGAGTTGAAAGTTTGATCACTTATCCTACCACTCAAACCCATGCGGACATTCCTGCAGAAGTTCGCCATTCATACGGTTTGACAGATGATCTTCTTCGGTTGTCCATCGGAATCGAAGATGCGGATGATTTGATTGAAGATTTGAAACAAGCATTGGAGGCTTAAGATGACCAAATATGATTTCACGACTTTACCGAATCGCTTGACCCACCATACCTACAAGTGGAAAGAAACTGAGACAGATCCAGAAATCATTCCAGCTTGGATCGCGGACATGGATTTTAATGTCATTCCAGAAGTACGAGAAGCGGTGATCGGCTATGCAGACCAAATGGTCTATGGCTACACCTATGCATCGGATAGCCTCTACCAGTCTATCCTTGATTGGGAAAAAGAAGAGCATGGCTATTCCTTTGACAAGGAAGCTGTCGTCTTTATCGAAGGTGTTGTTCCGGCTATTTCAACAGCTATTCAAGCCTTTACTAAGGAAGGGGATGCTGTCTTAATCAATACGCCGGTCTATCCTCCATTTGCCAGAAGTGTCAAACTCAATCGTCGAAAATTGATCGAAAATTCATTAGTTGAAAAGGATGGTCTTTTCCAAATTGATTTTGATCAGCTGGAAAAAGACATTGTGGAGCAAGAGGTGAAACTCTATGTTTTGTGTAATCCGCACAACCCTGGAGGCCGTGTATGGGATCGTGAAGTCTTGGAAAAAATCGGCCACCTCTGTCAAAAACATGGTGTCCTTCTCGTTTCAGATGAGATCCACCAAGATTTGGCCTTGTTTGGCCACCGTCATACCAGCTTTAACACGGTTGATCCAAGCTTTAAAGACTTCAGTTTGATCTTAACCAGTGCAACCAAGACTTTCAATATTGCAGGAACAAAAAATTCCTATGTGGTCATTGAAAATCCAAAGCTTCGTACGGCTTTTAAACAACGGCAATTGGCTAATAACCAACATGAAATCTCAGGCTTGGGCTATATTGCGACAGAAGCGGCTTATCGCCATGGTAAACCTTGGTTGACAGAGCTCAAGCAAGTCTTTGAAAAACACATTGACTATGTCGTAGATGAATTGCATGAAAAGACCAAAATCCGTGTCATGAAGCCCCAAGGAACCTATCTTCTTTGGTTGGACTTTTCAGCCTATCCTTATACCGATGATGAGCTGCATGCTAAAATCCATGACCAAGCCAAATTGATTTTGAACCGTGGAACAGATTTCGGAAAAGAAGGAACCTTGCATGCCCGCCTCAATGTGGCAGCTCCCTTCACCCTCATTGAAGAAATCACCAAACGCTTGGTGGAAACTTTTCACAAATAAGTGTTGACTTTCTGTAAGTGAAGGAGTACAATATACTCGAAATACGGTAGGTGAGGCTACCACAAGGATACGGATGACTACCGCAAAGCAGTGGAGACACTACTCGTTGGTCAACAGTTCTGATCGCAAAGGTCAAGACTAAGTTCATTTCATTGCCTTGTGGAGCTAAAGCTTGGACGGTCAGTTTTTTGAGAGTTTTGATTGAAAAATAAATGACGAGTTTCATGAGTCCTACCGATCGAGGGTAGGACTCTTTTTTATGCCTTACCAAGAAAAGAGAAAGGAGAGAGCTATGATACAAATCGACGATCATCCCGAACCGCACCGAACCAGCCAATCGCTGATTTGTGTCGTAGGGACTCCAAAAGTGATTGGCTCCTGATTGAAAAAGGAGATACTAATGCAAACAAATAAAGAAAGACTCATTGCGGCTCTTCAAGAACCACTTGAAAGCACCTTTGCCACCTACAAAACCAGTGCCCTTGGTTTGGTTGACGATCAAGTAGAAGAAAACCGTGATATTTATGGCGAAAATGTCATCACAAAAGGTCAAGAAGATTCCATGATCAAAAAGATCTACGAATCGATCATCAATCCTTTTACGGTGATTTTGTTGGTCATTGCGCTGGTTTCCTTCATTACTAATGTCTGGCTAGCAAAACCAGGTGAACAGGATCCAACGACCTCCATCATCATTGTGACCTTGGTCTTGATCTCTGGTGGTATCCGCTTCATTCAAGAATTGCGGAGCGACAAAGCAGCTAGCAACTTATCACGTATGATTGTCAATACAGCGACCGTTCTGCGTGATGGATCGGAACAAGAAATTCCGATCGATGAAATCGTCGTAGGTGATGTGATCAAACTGAGTGCCGGCGATATGATCCCAGCAGATGTGGTCTTGATTGATTCCCGTGACTTCTTTGTCCAACAATCTGGTCTCACGGGGGAAAGTGATGCTGTTGAAAAGGTTTGTCTCAGAAAAGCCGACAGTCAAAATCTAGATAGTCTCTTGGAAAGTGAAAGTTTGGCCTTTATGGGGACCAATGTCATCTCCGGACGGGCGACAGCCTTGGTCTTGGTCGTGGGAGATGAAACCATGATGGGAGCTATTGAGCAAACCATCAACACTTATGACGAACCAACCTCATTTGAGAGAGAAATGAATACCATCTCTTGGCTCTTGATTCGGCTCATGTTAGTGATGGTGCCCATTGTCTTTGTGATCAATGGCCTCACAGATGGTGACTGGTTAGAAGCGGGTGTCTTTGCCCTCAGCGTTGGGGTTGGTTTGACTCCGGAAATGCTGCCGATGATTATTACAGCGAGTCTTGCTAAGGGCTCCATCATTATGGCAAAAGAAAAAGTCGTTATCAAAAAGCTCAATGCCATCCAAGACCTCGGCGCTATCGATATTTTGTGTACTGATAAGACAGGAACCTTGACCCAAGATGAAATCGTTTTGGAGTATCCGCTTGATATCCATGGCGAGTTGGATCTATCAGTCCTTCGCCGGGCTTACTTGAATTCCTATTTCCAAACCGGGCTAAAAAATTTGATGGACCGAGCGATTATCAATCGGACCCAGAAAGAAGCCAAGAAACATGAAATTGTTCGCGACCTGGATCAAACCTTCCATAAGATTGATGAATTGCCCTTTGATTTTGAACGTCGTCGCATGAGTGTCATTGTCAAAGACGAAGACGGTGTGGTCAGCATGGTGACCAAGGGTGCCTTGGAAGAAATGCTTTCTGTATCGACTTATGTTGAATACAAAGGTGAGATTAAACGCCTGACAGATGAAGTTCGTCAAGAGGTCCTCGCTGAAGTTGCTCAGTTAAATGAACAAGGACTTCGTGTTTTGGGTGTTAGCTACAAAACCGATTTGGACGAAAATGACATCTTTAGTGTTGAAGATGAACGAGACATGATCCTAACTGGTTACCTTGCCTTTCTTGATCCACCAAAACCTTCTGCAGCTCCAGCGATCAAAGCTCTTGCAGAATATGGGGTAACCACCAAGATCTTAACTGGGGACAATGAAAAGGTCACCCAAGCTGTCTGTGAAAAAGTAGGACTAGATGTCGAGCGGATTCTTTTGGGAAGCGAAATCGATACGATGACAGACCAAGAGTTAGCACAAGTTGTGGAAACAACAACGGTCTTTGCCAAACTATCACCCGATCAAAAAGCGCGGATCATCCTCTGCCTCAAGAATAATGGCCACAAGGTTGGTTACATGGGAGATGGGATCAACGATGCTCCATCCATGAAGGTCTCAGACGTTGGGATCTCCGTGGATACCGCTGTGGATATTGCCAAGGAAACAGCAGATGTCATCCTTCTGGATAAGGACTTGATGGTCCTTGAAAAAGGTTTGGTTGAAGGCCGCAAGGTCTATGCCAATATGACCAAGTACATCAAGATGACGGTCTCTTCTAACTTCGGGAACATCTTTTCTCTGCTCTTCGCCAGCATCTTTTTGCCTTTCCTTCCAATGGCTCCCGTTCATTTGATTGTGCTCAATCTTATCTATGATCTTTCTTGTATCGCCCTTCCTTTTGACAATGTCGACAAGGAATTTCTCAAGAAACCTCGTATCTGGGAAGCAAACTCTATCATGCGTTTTATGGCCTGGATTGGTCCCATTTCATCTGTATTTGATATTATTACCTACATGCTTCTTTACTTCCTTGTTGTTCCTATGATTTTAGGTCATGGCTACAACCATGGAGCAGCAGATGCAGCAGCCTTTATCATGGTGTTCCAAACTGGATGGTTTATCGAATCCATGTGGTCTCAAACCATGGTTATCCATATGTTGCGTTCACCAAAACTGCCATTTATCCAAAGTCGTCCAGCCTTCTCAGTCGTGGTGACGACTCTAGCAGCAGCCTTCTTTGTAACCTCCCTTCCATATAGTCCTTTGGCTTCTATCTTGAAGTTGAGCCAACTAAATGGATTGTACTTTGTTCTATTGTTTGCGATTATCGTCCTTTATATGCTGAGTGTGACGGTTGTCAAACGTATCTATATTAAGAAGTACAAAGAATGGTTGTAATTGATTGATAGAAAGAGTGAGTCCGAACTTAAAAAATTAAGTGTAAGGGCTCTCTTTTTTTGGTAAAATTTGGTATAATAAGAAGAATGTAAAGTTGGAAATGAAGATTTCCATGTGCTGTGAGTATCAAAGAGGGACTGAAAGAAAGAGTAGAGCTTGACTCCACTTTTATCATAGCTCTTTTTTGAATAATAACAGCTTAGAAAGAAGGATCTCAAAATGGGAAAATTAGAAGTTATTACACATCCACTGATTCAACACAAATTGTCTATTCTTCGTCGTACAGATACCTCTACGAAGGCCTTTCGTGAATTGGTAGATGAGATTGCTATGTTGATGGGCTACGAAGTATTGCGTGAATTGCCTCTTGAGGATGTTGAAATTGAAACTCCTATTACCAAAACCGTTCAAAAACAAATCGCAGGGAAGAAGTTGGCTATTGTCCCAATTCTTCGTGCAGGGATTGGGATGGTTGATGGTCTCTTGAGTTTGGTACCAGCTGCTAAGGTTGGCCATATCGGGATGTACCGTGATGAAGAAACCTTGAAACCAGTTGAATACTTGGTGAAATTGCCAGAAGATATTGATCAACGTCGTATCTTTGTAGTAGACCCAATGCTTGCTACGGGTGGATCCGCTATTCTAGCTATTGATTCCTTGAAAAAACGTGGCGCTAGCCATATCAAATTTGTCTGTCTAGTATCAGCGCCAGAAGGGGTGAAAGCTCTTCAAGAAGCTCACCCAGATGTTGATATCTTTACAGCAGCCCTCGATGATCATTTGAATGAACATGGCTACATTGTTCCTGGTCTTGGAGATGCAGGTGACCGTTTATTCGGTACCAAATAAGAAACCATTCATGATTCGTCCGAAAGGTGCTTAAGATTTGACCTTTTTTGACCATTGGTTTATAATAGCACATATACTTTGAACCTCACGAATCGTGAGAATGAATGGATACTAAAGGAGAAGAATAGATGATTCCAGTAGTTATTGAACAAACCAGTCGAGGAGAACGTTCTTACGATATTTATTCCCGTCTGTTAAAAGATCGAATTATCATGGTAACAGGACCAGTTGAGGACCAAATGGCTAACTCCATTATCGCTCAATTGCTCTTCTTGGATGCCCAAGATAATACAAAAGATATCTATATGTATATCAATACCCCAGGTGGCTCTGTCTCAGCAGGTCTTGCCATTGTAGATACTATGAACTTTATCAAGTCAGATGTCCAAACCATTGTTATGGGGATGGCAGCTTCTATGGGAACTATTATCGCTTCAAGCGGTGCGAAGGGCAAACGCTTCATGTTGCCAAACGCCGAGTACATGATTCACCAACCAATGGGTGGTACTGGTGGTGGTACCCAACAAACCGATATGGCGATTGCAGCAGAACACTTACTCAAAACACGGAACAACTTGGAAAAAATCCTTGCGGAAAATTCAGGTCAATCCATTGAAAAAGTGCATGCTGATGCGGAGCGTGACAATTGGATGAGCGCACAAGAAACACTTGAATATGGCTTTATTGATGAAATCATGGCCAATAATAAATTGGGTTAAACCATCCTGTGGGAAGGCCCGTCAAGAGGCTGGGACAAAAGTCCTAGCCTCTCAATTATTTTTGGATTGTCGAGCAAAACGCAGTGGTTGAGTGGGCTCTACTACGCTGATTTCATCAGCTTTTACAGCCCTACTCAACTGTGCGGAGGTGGGACGACGAAATCGAATTTTAACGAATTACCGATTTCTGTCCCACTCTCTTTTTTGCTCTCATAAAAGAGTAGTTCTTTTTCTTGAAATTTGATATACTAGTAACAGAACGAGAAAGGGATTGACCATGTTTGAGAAACAAGAAAGAACAGGCTTAATTGTTAAATTGTATTACAATCGAGACGGGAAAAAATTACAATCTGTCGGAGATGTCTTGTACCATTCTAAGAAATGCCGTTATGTCCAATTGTATGTGGACAGCGACAAGGCCGATCAAGTCATGGAAGACTTAAAGAAAGAACGTTATGTCAAAAAAGTCTTGCCTTGCCATCTCAAAGATTTAGATACAGATTTTGTGGGGAGTTTGCAACGATTGGAGACCCCATCTGTGGTCACAGAAGGTTAGAAAACGCAATCATTTGATGGATTGCGCTTTTTTTATTGACAATTGTCAGATAATTCGGTATATTCTTAATGTATTTATTTTAAGATTCATTTAAGGAGATCATTACAAATGAAGAAAAAATTTGCTCTTTCATTTTTAACCATTGCAAGTGTCGCTCTTCTTGCTGCTTGTGGTGAAGTTTCTACTTCAGGTTCAAACACAACTGGTAACGAAATCGGCAAGGAACTAAAAGTCGGTTTTAACTTTGAAAAAACTGGTGAAGTAGCAGCCTACGGTAGCGCTGAACAAAAAGGTGCTCAATTGGCCGTTGATGAAATCAACGCTAAGGGTGGAGCTGACGGTAAGAAGATCGTTGTCACAGATAAAGATAACAAATCTGAAACAGCTGAAGCAGCTACAGTCACTACAAACCTTGTCACTCAATCAAAAGTGAACGCTCTTGTAGGACCTGCAACTTCAGGTGCTACTGCAGCAGCGGTTGCCAACGCTGGTAAAGCAGGTGTTCCATTGGTCACACCATCAGCAACTCAAGATGATTTGACAAAAGGTCAAGATTACCTCTTCCGTGCAACCTTTATCGATAGCTTCCAAGGAAAAATCATCGCTAAATACACAACTGATAACTTGAAAGCGAAGAAAGTCGTTCTCTACTACGATAACTCATCTGACTATGCGAAAGGGATTGCTGAAGCCTTCAAGAAATCTTACAAAGGTGAAATCGTAGCAACAGAAACCTTCCAATCTAAGGATACAGACTTCCAAGCTGCTCTTACAAAAATCAAAGATAAAGACTTCGATGCGATTGTTCTTCCAGGTTACTACACAGAAACTGGTAAGATCGTAAACCAAGCGCGTGGTATGGGAATCAAACAACCAATCATTGGTGGGGATGGATTTAGCGATGCTAAGTTCGTTGAACAAGCAACACCTGCTGCAGCTACAGATATCTACTACGTAGCTGGATTCTCTACTGAAGGTGAAATGACTGATAAAGCCAAGAAATTCGTAGAAGCCTACAAAGCGAAATACAATGAAGAACCTTCAATGTTCGCAGCTTTGGCTTATGATTCAGTTTACATGGTTGCAGAAGCATCTAAAGGTGCTAAGAACTCTGTCGAATTGAAAGATAACCTTGCGAAGTTGAAAGACTTGGAAGGTGTGACTGGTACAATGTCAATTGACAAGAACCACAACCCGGTTAAATCAGCTCTTATGATTGGCTTGAAAGATGGTAAAGTCAAATCAGTTGAGTCTGTTAAACCATAATTATCATTTGTTGTTTGTACAAGAGGCTGGGAGAATGAAAATTCCTGGCCTCGCTCTTTATTGTTAGAAAGGATGGTTCAAATGCTCCAGCAATTAGTGAACGGTCTAATCTTGGGAAGTGTCTATGCACTCTTGGCCCTTGGTTATACCATGGTGTATGGAATTATCAAATTGATCAACTTTGCCCATGGGGATATCTACATGGTAGGTGCCTTTATGGGATATTTCTTATTAAATTCATTGAAAGTGAACTTCTTTGTCGCTTTGCTCCTAGCCATGGTTGGGACAGCTATTTTAGGGGTTGTAATTGAATACCTGGCTTATCGTCCGCTTCGTCATTCGACTCGGATTGCAGCCTTGATCACAGCCATCGGGGTTTCCTTCTTGCTCGAATATGGGATGGTCTTCTTCGTCGGTGCCAATACCCGTTCCTTCCCGCAAGTGATTAAAACGGTTCGTTACAACTTCGGTCCTATTTCAATCTCCAATATTCAGTTGATGATCTTGGGAGTGTCAGTTTTCTTGATGGTCGCTCTTCAATTTATTATTCAAAAGACAAAGATGGGGAAAGCCATGCGGGCTGTATCTGTTGATAGTGATGCCGCTCAATTGATGGGGATTAACGTAAACCGTACGATCAGCTTTACCTTTGCTTTGGGATCAGCCTTGGCAGGTGCTGGTGGTGTCTTGATTGGTTTGTATTACAACTCGATCGAGCCTTTGATGGGGATGACACCAGGGATCAAAGCCTTTGTCGCAGCCGTTCTTGGAGGAATCGGAATCATTCCAGGTGCTGCCCTAGGTGGATTTGTTATCGGTTTGTTGGAAACCTTCGCTACAGCGATCGGTCTTTCAGACTTCCGTGATGCCATTGTGTATGCCATCTTGATTGTGATCTTGCTCATCCGTCCAGCAGGTATCCTCGGTAAAAATGTGAAAGAGAAGGTGTAAGCCATGAAACAAAATTTAAAAGTGAATTTAGTCTGGCTTGGTCTTTTGGTCGCAGGTTTTGCCTTGATCCAAGTCTTGGTTGCAGCGGGTGTGCTCAACCTCTTCTATATCCAAATTTTAGAACAAATTGGAATTAATATTATCCTTGCAGTTGGCTTGAACCTCATTGTTGGTTTCTCAGGTCAATTCTCACTCGGCCATGCCGGATTTATGGCGATTGGTGCTTACTCTGCAGCCATTCTTGGTTCCAAATCACCAACCTATGGGGCTTTCTTTGGTGCGATGGTTTTAGGTGCTTTGATTGCTGGTGTCGTTGCCTTGATCGTTGGGGTTCCAACCCTTCGTTTGAAAGGGGACTACCTCGCAATTGCGACACTTGGGGTTTCTGAAATCATCCGGATCTTGATCGTCAATGGTGGTACTCTAACAAATGGTGCTGCTGGTATCCTTGGTTTGCCAGCCTTTACAACTTGGCAATTGGTTTACCTCTTTGTTGTCATTACAACGATCTTTACGATTAACTTCTTACGCAGTCCAATTGGGCGCTCTACCCTTTCTGTCCGTGAAGATGAAATCGCAGCAGAATCTGTTGGGATCAATACGACCAAAGTCAAAGTCATCGCCTTTGTATTTGGTGCGATCACAGCGGCGATTGCTGGATCTCTCCAAGCTGGCTTTATCGGCTCTGTTGTTCCTAAAGATTACTCTTTCACCAATACCATTAATGTCTTGATCATTGTCGTGTTTGGTGGTTTGGGATCAATGTCAGGAACAGTTGTAGCAGCCATCGTCTTGGGGATCTTGAACATGGTGCTTCAAGACTTCTCAAGTGTCCGTATGATCATTTACTCATTGGCTTTGATTCTCGTGATGATCTTCCGTCCAGGTGGTCTTCTTGGAACATGGGAATTCAGCTTGAAAAAACTACTCTCAAAAAAGGAGGCTAACTAATGGCACTTCTTGAAGTAAAAAATTTAACAAAAAACTTTGGTGGTTTGACAGCCGTTGGGGATGTGACCATGGAACTCAATGAAGGGGAATTGGTTGGTTTGATCGGACCCAACGGTGCCGGGAAAACAACCCTCTTCAACCTCCTAACAGGGGTATATGAACCAAGTGAAGGGACCATTACCTTAGATGGTCAGCTACTAAATGGTAAAGCACCTTATAAAATCGCTGCAGGTGGTCTGGGACGTACTTTCCAAAATATTCGTCTCTTTAAAGATTTGAGCGTTTTGGACAATGTTTTGATTGCCTTTGCCAATCACCACAAACCACATGTCTTTGCGAGTCTTTTTCGCTTGCCAAGCTATTACAAGAATGAAGAAGCTTTGAAAGCGAAAGCTCTTGAATTGTTAGCGATTTTTGGTTTGGAAAAAGAAGCAGATACCTTGGCCAAAAACTTAGCTTACGGACAACAACGTCACTTGGAGATCGTTCGTGCCCTTGCGACAGAGCCAAAAATCCTCTTCTTGGATGAACCTGCTGCAGGGATGAACCCTCAAGAAACAGCAGAATTGACCCAATTGATTCGTCGCATTCAAAAAGAATTTAATATTACGATCATGCTGATTGAGCACGATATGAGCTTGGTTATGGAAGTAACGGAACGGATTTATGTATTGGAATACGGTCGCTTGATTGCCCATGGTACGCCAGATGAAATCAAGACCAACAAACGCGTAATCGAAGCCTATCTAGGAGGTGAAGCCTAATGTCTATGTTAAAAGTTGAAAATCTTTCTGTACACTATGGCATGATCCAGGCTGTCCGTGATGTCAGTTTCGAGGTAAACGAAGGGGAAGTTGTCTCTCTTATCGGTGCTAACGGTGCTGGGAAAACATCTATTCTTCGTACCATTTCAGGTTTGGTGCGTCCAAGTGCTGGGAAAATCGAGTTTTTAGGTCAGGAAATTCAAAAGGTTCCGGCTCAAAAGATTGTAGCAGCAGGACTCTCTCAAGTTCCAGAAGGTCGTCATGTCTTTCCGGGCTTAACTGTTATGGAAAACTTGGAGATGGGAGCTTTCTTGAAGAAAGATCGAGAAGAAAATCAAGCTAACTTGAAGAAAGTTTTCTCCCGTTTCCCACGTTTGGAAGAACGGAAGAACCAAGATGCAGCAACCCTATCTGGTGGGGAACAACAAATGCTAGCAATGGGTCGTGCACTTATGTCGACGCCAAAACTCTTGCTTCTGGATGAACCTTCTATGGGATTGGCTCCAATCTTTATCCAAGAAATCTTTGATATCATCCAAGATATCCAAAAACAAGGGACAACGGTTCTCTTGATCGAGCAAAATGCCAACAAGGCTCTTGCTATCGCAGACCGCGGTTATGTTTTGGAAACAGGGAAAGTCGTTCTTTCCGGAACAGGAAAAGAACTCTTAGCCTCAGAAGAAGTCCGCAAGGCCTACCTTGGTGGATAAGATTTCTAAAGTTCACTAGAATGTTAAAAAGAAAGGTCTTGAAGACCTTTCTTCGGATTGATGACAAAGATAATTTAGAAACTTTCCTTAGGTGAGTACGGACGTCAGCGAACTTCTACGAAGTTCCATGACTTAGTTTTGAGCCTAAGGTCTCAAAACTCCCGAGTGCTTGAAATAATCTTGTTTCAAGCACTTTTCTCACGGCGGAAAGTTTCTATATACTCCTAATGATTCAAAAATAGCATAATTTCTATTATGAAGAAACATTAATCTAATTTTATAGGAAAAACAGTTTGAATATGTTCGAAAGAAAGGTCCTGAAGGCCTTTCTTTTTTCATTTGTACTGGCTGAGATTTTTTCTTAGTAAAATAATTTAAAATATATAATTTCCTTTATTAATTTGGTAAAATAAACGTAATTACTAATGACTGAAATGGATAATAAGTTATGCATATAGATCGAAAAATTCAATTGGGTGAATTATATAAGGAACTAAGAATCGCCAGAGGCTTAAAACAAAAGGATGTTGCTAGAAAAGGATTAAGCATAGCACAATTGTCTAAATTTGAGAATGGGCAAACAATGTTAAGTGCTGATAAATTATTAATAGCGATAGAATCAATTCACATGACTTTTGAAGAGTTTGGCCATAAATTAAATAATTATGAATTACCTAAAGATATTATTTTAGGTAAGAAGATATCCACTTTATTTTTGAAACAGGATATTAAAGGATTAGAGTATCTATTAACCGAAGTATTACAGAGTGAAGAGACGGATCAATATCAAAGAATTCAGTCGTTTATTATTGAAAATGCGATTCATTCATTAGATCAAAACTATGAAATAAAAATAGAAGATAGAAAAGTATTGGTAGATTATCTATTTTCAATTGAATCTTGGACATGGTTTGAATTATATGTATTTGGAAATACAATGACTTTAATTTCTGATGAAGATTTATTATTTTTTGGAGATCAGCTTGCGGAAAGGACTAAAGATTATAATTTTCTTAAACACAATTTAAGTTCTTTAAAATTAACGTACATAAATTTAATTGGCGAATTAATTTTAAGAAAAATTGATACTCAAGTTCCATTGTTTATACTCGAGCTAGAAAAGCTTCTTTTCCCATATGATATGCTAGAAATCATGTTGTTGAAATTTTTAAAATTAGTAAATGGTTACTTAAAGTCAAAAAATTCTAAAAAGGAAATTAAACAATTTATAGAGTCTCTTCGAGTTGTTGGTGATAGTCAACTGATTAATATTTTAGAGGTAAAATTGGACCAGTTTGGGATACATATAAATTAGGCAAAAGATCAGATGTATGAGATAGGATATTTCATATTTGAAACTCTGTTAAATATTTAAAATTTAGTAGTAAACTATATTTAGATATAACAATTAAATACTTCGATATTTCGTTAATTCATATAAAAGAAAAAGTAATTCTGAAAAACTTAAAAATATTTTTTTATTTGAATGAAGTTATGTATATCAAGTTTCTACTAGAAAGGTATAGCAGATGAAAGTTTTTTTAAGAAATATTTTTTTTAGGAATCTGGTCTTGTCTAGTTTCTTCGATGATTTAGGATCAACTATTTATAATCTTGTTTTTGTAGTTTTTGCAGCAAGTATGGCGAATAGTAAATTGGCGGTTGGTGTAGCAAGTTTTATACAATATATTCCAACGATTTGTGCTCTTTTTATTGCAATGCAGGCTGACAAAACAAAGAATAAGAAATTGTGGTTGCTATTATTAGGATATATACAAGCAGTATTATTTATTATGGTTGCGTTCTTATCGAAAGAAAATTCATGGCTAGTTTTCTCGATTGTATGTTTCATTAACATCCTATCAGATTGTATTGCAGAGTACAGAAGAGGCTTAGTATTACCCATGTTTCAGTCCCACATTCCCGAAGAAGAGCTGATGGAAGCGTACTCTTTTGATCAAGTAATTAGTCAAATAACTTTGATTTCTGGTCAAACTTTGGGAGTTTGGTTACTAACGATTTCTCATAATAATTTCTTCTTTTTAGCTACGATAAATGCTATAAGTTTCTTATTATCATCGATGGTATTGCTTAAAATCCAAAGACAATTGACACATCCAGAAGTTAATTATTCACCAGAAAATGGGTTTATCTCACAACTTAAGAACCTTTACAAAAATAGTAAAAGTATATTTAAATATCAAGAGAAAGTACGTTTTGGTCTAATGATTTTTTCAATTTTAGGATTAAATTCGTTAGGCAGTGCTATTTTAATAATGTACAATCTGAAATTTACAGAAATAACTCCTTTTGGTTTATCTTTTGCTCAGTCGGTATTTTTACTTCAAACAATATTATTTGTTTCAGCCCTAATTGGTGGAATGACCCCTAATGATTATTTTTCTAAACTATCACTTATTAAAATACTTCAAATAGATAGTGGATTATTAATAGTCATAGGAATATGTGGTTGGATAAATGGTTTGGAAATTATTTCCTTTAGTGTGTTGGCATTCATGATGTATCTTAGTAGTAAGGTAAATCCCAAATTAAATAGTCTCTTAATGGCAAAACTTCCACCGGATATTCTTGCACAAACTAGTAGTTTTTTTAAGGTTATATCAGTATTATCAATGCCAATAGCAACTATTTTATTTACAAGTTTATCTATGTGGAACTCTCAGTTTGCCTGGGGTATATTCTTATTATTATCCATTGTGGTATTTGTACTTTCCTTATCTTCTAATAAATCGGTTACTAGTGACTAAGATTAGTTTACAAGATTAAATGTTGCATAAAAAGGTACGTGTGTTTGATTTTTCTAAATTTTGAAAACAAGAGAAAACTGCTGAAAGCGTTTGAAATCATTCTTAAAATCAAGTATAATAAAACTAATAAAAGCATAGGAGAACTTGTTATGGCTGTTAAAGATTTTATGACACGTAAAGTGGTTTACATTAGTCCAGATACTACAATTGCCCACGCGGCAGATTTGATGCGCGAACAAGGTTTGCACCGTTTGCCAGTCATTGAAAACGATAAATTGGTTGGTTTGGTGACAGAAGGTACGATTGCAGAAGCAAGTCCATCTAAAGCAACAAGCTTGTCTATTTTCGAGATGAACTATCTGTTGAACAAGACCAAGGTCAAAGATGTCATGCTTCGCGATGTCATTACCGTCTCTAAATTTGCGAGCTTAGAAGATGCGACCTATCTCATGTATAAGAACAAGGTGGGAATTCTTCCAGTCGTGGACAATGACCAAGTATCCGGTGTCATCACAGACCGTGATATTTTCCGTGCCTTCCTTGAAGTATCCGGTTATGGAGAAGAAGGAGTTCGTGTTCGCTTTGTGACAGAAGATAAGGTTGGAGTTCTAGAACAAATCATTCACTTGATTGTAGAAGAAGGGTATAACATCGCCAATACAGTCAATATCCCAACCAAAGATGATCGTGTGGTTATCGAAGTTCAAATTGATGGGGTGACAGATCTAGAAGGAATCCGTAGTAAATTTGAAGCCAACGGTTTGAAAGTCGATGAAATCACTCGAACAACCGCAAAAGCAATTTAATAAAAAATCAGGCTGGATGACAATCCAGTCTGATTTTTGTATAAAGTAACTTAATAAATTCTGTAAAAATAATTATGATTTTATTAATTATGACGTGTATTCTAAGATTTTCCACCGTGAGAAAATAGCATGAAACAAGTATGTTTCATGCTCTCGGAATTTTTGAGAGTAAAACAGTTTGGGGAACTGTTTTAGCCTGAGCTTAGAAATTAAAAAGCGAAGGGGCTCAAAACTAATTGAATACGGGTCGCGGATTGTATCTTGATTTAGTCATGGAACTTCCTGGATTGCTGAAATCATCCACTGGATAATTTCACCTGACGTCCGTACTCACCTAAGGAAAATCGTAAATAGAAAAACAAAGCTAGATGAGAATCTAGCCTTATTTTTTCTATTAACGGGTAATGGGTTGTTTTTCTTTATCTAAAGTGAAGCCTTCGCCGAGAATTTCATGGGCTTCAGAAATGGTGATGAAGGCGAATGGATCGATCTGATTGATGATGTCTTTCATTTGTTTCATCTCATTCCGCGAAACGACACAGTAGACAATATCCAGGTCCTTACGGCTGTAATAGCCCATCCCGCGGATAAAGGTAATCCCGCGACCCAGATCGTCAGATACCTTTTTGGCAATTTCTTCTGGTTTAGAGGTAACGATAAGGAAGCCTTTTCCAGCAAAACCACCTTCCCCAATCAAGTCGATGACAAGGGTGTCAATCAGGATAAAGAAGAGGGTATACATAGCGGTACGAACATCTTGGAAGACAACAACCACAGTTGTCAGAACAATGGCATCTACAATCAACATGAGTTTCCCCATACTGAGGGAAGTGTATTTGTTAAAGATGCGAGCGAGGATATCTGTTCCTCCCGTGGTTCCTCCAGCATTGAAGATGATCCCTAGCCCCAAACCAAGCACAACCCCTGAGGCAATACAGGCAAGCAGAATATCTCCTTTAAAGGCTTCAAAGATGAAGTGATGGTAGCGGTGACTGAGGGGCATGGCCTCAAAAATTGCCATCCAAGCGGAAACCGAAAAGGTCCCCAGTAAGCTTAGATAAAGAGATTTCTTACCCAGCAGCTTCCAAGCCAGAATGAAAAGAGGGATATTGATCAGTAAGTTCATGATGGATACGGGGACTTTTAAGAGGTAATAGGTGATCAAGGTAATCCCTGTTGCTCCTCCTTCATAGAAGTGAAAGGGAATGACCAAAAAATAGATCCCAAATGAAAAAATGCCGGCCCCCAAGATGATAGCCAGAATATCTTTAAATTTAAACATGATAGGTTGTCTCCTAAAACTTTATAAGATCATTGTAACAAAAAAGTGAAAAAATGAAAATGACTTTGAAAAATTTTCTCTCCTAAAATACAAGATTTTTACCCTTATTTTTGGTAAAATAAAAAGAAGAAAACTAGAAAGAGGATACTATGGTAAACGGTACATTAATTTCATTTGAAGGTCCAGAAGGAGCGGGAAAATCATCGGTCCTAGAAGCCGTTTTGCCTCTACTTGAAGAAAAAGGAATTCCTTTTATTACAACCCGTGAACCAGGCGGTGTAGACATTGCAGAAAAGATCCGCCAAGTCATTTTAGATCCAGACCATACTAGTATGGATGCCAAGACCGAGTTGCTGCTCTATATTGCTAGTCGCCGGCAGCATTTGGTGGAACGTGTCTTACCGGCCCTTGCAGCTGGGAAAATCGTCTTGATGGACCGCTTTATTGATAGCTCGGTCGCTTATCAAGGGTATGGTCGCGGTCTGAGTGTGGAAGATATCGAGTGGCTCAATCAATTCGCGACAGATGGTCTTAAACCAGATCTCACCCTTTACTTTGATCTGGATGTCGAAGAAGGGCTCGCTCGAATTGCCAAAAACCAAGAGCGGGAAGTCAATCGTTTGGATTTGGAAGGATTGGAGCTTCACCAAAAAGTCAGACAAGGTTATTTGGCCTTGTACGAAAAGGAACCAGAGCGCATTGTGAAAATCGATGCCAGTCAATCCTTTGAAGCAGTCTTTGCGGATGTTTTGGCTGTTTTAGAAAATCGCTTGGGGATATTGAAATGAAGCTAGAAGAGATCCAACAGCTCCAGCCAGAATTGGTGGAGCGCTTCACCCAGATCCTAGAACACAAACAGCTCAGTCATGCTTATCTTTTTACAGGTTCGTTTGCCAGTTTTGAGATGGCCCTCTTGCTAGCTCAAAGTCAATTTTGCGAAGATTTGCAGGGAGTCTGGCCTTGTGGCAAATGCCGTTCCTGTCGCTTGATTGCTGAAGAAGAATTCTCAGACGTAAAGATCGTGCGTCCAGTCAACCAGATCATTAAGACCGACCGCATTCGCTCGCTCGTTCAAGACTTTTCTCAATCAGGATTTGAAGGCAGTCGGCAGGTCTTTATCGTCCAAGATGCGGATAAGATGCATACCAATGCGGCCAATTCTCTCTTAAAAGTCATGGAGGAGCCCCAGAGTGAGATCTATCTCTTCTTGTTGACTTCCGATGAAAACTTGATCTTACCGACCATCAAGAGTCGGGCCCAGCAGGTCCATTTTCCTAAAAAGCAAGCCTATCTAACCGAACTGCTAGAAAAAGAAGGCTTGATCAAATCACAGGCAAATTTAGTAGCTCGTTTTAGTTTTAGTCTCGAAGAGGCAGAGCAGCAAAAAAAGAATGCTACGTTTTTTGAACTAGCAAAAGTTTGTGATCAATTCATCGAACGTTGTCAATCCAATTTAAATCGTGCTTATTTGGAAGTGACCCGCTTGGTGAGTCTAGCAGATGATAAGGAAAAACAAAGCCAGGCCTTTCGTTTGATGGAGTTGGCTTTAGAAGAGCAGTTGCGCTTGAGTAGATCCCAGCAGTTGCTTGAGAAATTGAGTCTTGCTCGCAGGATGTGGAAGGCCAATGTTTCTTTTCAAAATGCTCTAGAATATATGGTTTTGAGCTTAGAAAGTTAAGGAGTCAGAATGAATAAAAAAGAATTATTTGATGCTTTAGACGGCTTCTCTCAGAATTTGTTGGTCACCTTGGCTGAAGTCGAAGCCATCAAGAAAAATTTGAAACAAGTCATCGAAGAAAATACAGCTCTTCGTTTAGAAAATGATAAATTGAGAGAGCGTTTGGGGGAAGTTGAGAAGACTTCATCCGCAAAGTCACAACACCATGGTCGTGAAAATTTGCAACGTATTTACAACGACGGTTTTCATATCTGCACTTATTCCTACGGTCAACGCCGTGAGAACGATGAAGAGTGTATGTTTTGTGACGAGTTGTTATTTAGGGAGTAAGCATGCAGATCCAACGAAGTTTTAAAGGGGAAAAGAAAACAGGGGTGCTTTACCTGGTTCCGACACCGATCGGTAATCGTGAAGATATGAGTTGCCGCATGGTCCAGACCTTAAAGGATGTGGACTTGATCGCAGCTGAGGATACTAGAAATACAGGCCTCTTGCTCAAGCATTTTGAGATTACGACACCCCAGACCAGCTTTCATGAGCACAATGCCATGGAGAAAATTCCAGATCTAATCGCCTATTTAGAATCTGGAAAAGACTTAGCGCAAGTCTCAGATGCAGGACTTCCTAGTATTTCTGATCCTGGTCATGATTTGGTCAAGGCAGCGATTGAACGCGAGATTCCTGTCGTAGCTGTGCCTGGTCCTAGTGCAGGTATAACGGGTTTGATTGCCAGTGGCCTAGCCCCTCAACCTCATATTTTTTATGGATTTCTGCCTCGCAAAGAGGGGCAACAAAAGGCCTTTTTCCAAGAAAAAGTGGCCTATCCGGAGACACAGATCTTTTATGAGTCTCCCCATCGAGTGAAGGCAACCCTAGAGAATATGTTGGCTGTCTATGGGGATCGTCCTGTCGTATTGGTTCGTGAATTAACCAAGATCTATGAGGAATATACTCGCGGCAGTATTTCTGAGTTAGTCGCATTTCTTGAAGAAAATCCTCTCAAAGGGGAGTGCCTCTTGATTGTCGAAGGAGCCAAGGAAGAAGAGCTAGACCTAGAAGAGGTCGACTTGATCCAAGAGATCGATACCTTGGTCCAAGAGGGCATGAAGAAAAATCAAGCAATTAAACAGGTCGCCAAACAATACGGCCTGCAAAAGAGTGAGCTCTATGCTCGTTACCATCAAGACTAGGAAAGGTTGGAAGCAGGATGGAAATTAGAATGGCTTATCCCAATGAGATTAAGCGAATTATGGAAATCATCCAAGATGCCAAGGAAAGCCTGGCTCAAAGACAGGTCGACCAGTGGCAGGATGGCTATCCAGATGAAGAGATCATTTTTGAGGATATTCTAGAAAGTCGTGGCTATGTGGCGGTTGAAGATCAGGAAGTCGTCGCCTATGCAGCCGTCCAAAAGGGAAATGAAGCGGCCTATAATGAGATTTACGATGGCAAGTGGGAGCATGACAACTATATGTATATCACTTTTCACCGCGTCGCTGTAGCCAAAGAAGCTGCTGGCAAAGGGGTGGCTCAGACCTTCCTTCAAGGTTTAATCGAAGGAGAAAAAGGCCCAGATTTCCGTTGCGATACGCACCCGGATAATGTGGTCATGCAACATTTGCTTGAAAAATTGGGCTACCATTATTGTGGAAAGGTCCCTATTGATGGAGTACGTCTGGCTTATCAAAAGATCAAACGAAAAGCAGAAACTAGTCTATTCCAAGTGGTCTCAGAAGAGGACCGCTGGGACCAAAGAGCGGAAGCAGCCTACAATGACTCTCTATCTTAAACAATTTTATGAAAGCCCTATGGGGCTTCTTTCGATCGTTGTCAGTGAAGAAGGCCTTGTAGAGCTTGATTTTTATGATCCGAAAGAAGAGGCACCTGATCCCTATGGAGCGCTGAAACAGGTCCATCCCTACCATGAGAAGGTGAAGGAGTGGTTGGATCACTATTTTGCGCGAGATCCAATCGCTATCAGCTTTCCACTAGCACCGCAAGGGACAGCCTTCCAAGAGCGGGTGTGGCAGTTATTGCGAGAGATCCCATATGGTGAGACCAAAACCTATGGCCAGCTTGCTCAGGATCTTTCTTGTGGTTCAGCCCAAGCCGTGGGACAGGCTGTCGGACGCAATCCCTTGACGATCTTAGTCCCTTGCCACCGTGTGATGGGAAAAGATGGACAACTGACGGGCTATGCGTCTGGACTCGATCGCAAACGCTGGCTCTTACAACACGAAGGAATTACCTGGAAGGAGAAATAAAATCGATGTATACCTTTATTGAATACCCAAAATGTTCGACTTGTCGAAAGGCTAAATCAGAATTGGATGGTCTCCAATGTGAGTTCCAAAGCCAAAATATTGTCACAGAAACACCTACTAGCCAAGAATTGCAAGATTGGATGGCGGCTTCTGGCCTACCGATCAAGTCTTTCTTCAATACTAGCGGAATGAAATACCGGGAACTCGGTTTGAAAGATAAGGTGGATCAACTGACAGTGAAAGAAGCGGCGGATCTCCTTGCTTCAGACGGTATGCTGATCAAGCGGCCTCTACTTGTCAAAGACGGAAAAGTAGTTCAAGTGGGCTACCGGAAACCGTACGCAGACTTAGGTTTGTAAAAGAAAAGGGAGTTGGGCTCCCTTTTCATTTTGCAGTGAAGATGATATAATCATACGAGTGAAATCAATGAAAGAGAGTCAAGCATGAGTATTTTAGAAGTTAAAAATTTGAGCCACGGTTTTGGGGACCGGGCGATTTTTGAGGATGTGTCCTTCCGTTTGCTAAAGGGAGAGCATATCGGTCTTGTCGGGGCCAATGGTGAAGGGAAATCGACCTTCATGAGCATCGTGACCGGTAAGATGCAACCAGACGAAGGAAAGGTGGAGTGGTCTAAGTATGTGACGGCAGGTTACTTGGATCAGCATTCGGTCTTAGAAGAAGGACAAACAGTTCGTGATGTCTTACGGACCGCTTTTGATGAGTTGTTCACAGCTGAAGCTCGCATCAATGACCTCTATATGGCCATGGCGGAAGAGGGAGCCGATGTCGATGCTCTGATGGAAGAGGTTGGAGAACTCCAAGAGCGTCTAGAAAGTCGTGATTTTTATACCTTGGATGCCAAGATTGATGAAGTGGCGCGTGCTCTTGGGGTCATGGACTTTGGCATGGATACAGATGTGACCTCCTTGTCAGGTGGGCAACGGACCAAGGTCCTCTTGGCCAAACTCTTGCTAGAAAAACCAGATATCCTTCTCTTGGACGAGCCAACCAACTACTTGGATGCAGAGCACATCGATTGGCTTAAACGCTATTTGCAGAATTATGAAAATGCCTTTGTCCTCATTTCACACGATATTCCATTCTTGAACGATGTGATCAATATCGTCTACCATGTGGAAAATCAGCAGTTAACCCGCTATTCAGGAGACTACTACCAATTCCTTGAAGTCTATGAAATGAAGAAATCGCAATTGGAAGCAGCTTATGAACGCCAGCAAAAAGAGATTGCTGATTTGAAAGATTTCGTAGCCCGCAATAAGGCGCGTGTGGCTACACGGAATATGGCCATGTCTCGTCAGAAGAAGCTGGACAAGATGGAACTCATTGAGTTACAAAGTGAGAAACCAAAGCCCTCCTTTGAATTTAAAAATGCCCGGACTCCTGGACGCTTTATCTTCCAGGCTAAGGATCTTCAGATTGGCTATGACCGTCCTTTGACCAAGCCTTTGAACCTAACGTTTGAACGCAATCAAAAGGTAGCCATCATCGGAGCCAACGGGATCGGGAAAACCACTCTCTTGAAGAGCTTGCTTGGAATCATCCCTCCGATCGCTGGAGAAGTCGAGCGTGGAGACTACCTAGAGCTTGGCTATTTTGAGCAAGAGGTCGAAGGGGGCAATCGCCAGACACCGCTTGAAGCAGTTTGGAATGCCTTTCCGGCTCTCAACCAAGCAGAAGTCCGTGCCGCCCTTGCTCGCTGTGGTTTGACCACCAAACATATCGAGAGCCAAATCCAGGTGCTATCCGGTGGAGAGCAAGCCAAGGTACGCTTCTGTCTCTTGATGAACCGTGAAAACAATGTCTTGGTACTAGATGAGCCGACCAACCACTTGGATGTGGATGCCAAAGATGAATTGAAACGGGCTCTGAAAGAGTACAAGGGATCGATTCTCATGGTTTGCCACGAGCCAGATTTCTATGAAGGCTGGATGGACCAAATCTGGGACTTTAATGAATTGACGTAAAGACAAAAAGAGAACCGTTTGGTTCTCTTTTCAGATTCTTCTTAGAAACTTTCCTTAGGTGAGTACGGACGTCAGCGAACTTCTGAGAAGTTCCATGACTAATTATTGAGCCTAAGGTCTCAATAATTCCGTGTGCCTGAAACAAATCTGTTTCAGGCACTTTTCTCACGGCGGAAAGTTTCAGTAGATGAATGACATAAATAATTAGAATTCATTTTTTTACCAATGAATCTATTAGCTAATTTTATGTAAAATGTTTATCAATATCTTAAAAAGAGAACCTCTCGGTTCTCTTTTCATTATTTCTTGAAATTGTAGTCTTTTAAGATCTCGATTTTTTCAATCTTGATGTCTGTTTTTGGTTTGTCCTTATCATCAGTTTCGGCAGAGGCGATTTTATCCACCACATCCATGCCATCGATCACTTGACCAAAGACAGTGTAGTTACCACCATCGAGGGTTGGATTTCCACCATTTTTATAAGCATCGATGATCTTAGCTGGGAAGCGGTCAGTTGGGAGTTTACTTGAAATATCATCCTTATTTTGGTTGATATAGAATTGACTACCATTGGTATTTGGACCAGAATTGGCCATGGCAAGGGCTCCACGAAGGTTGTAAAGGTATGGAGAATACTCATTCTCAAAACCAGTACCTGAATCTTTGGATTTGTCTTTGCCCTTCCAGATAGATTCGCCACCCGTACCGTCTCCTTTAGGATCCCCAGTTTGGATCATAAAGTTGTTAATAACACGGTGGAAAAGCAAGCCATTGTAGTAGCCTTCTTTTGCGTGGGTCAAGAAGTTCTCAACTGCAAGTGGGGCATATTTAGGGAAGAGCTTCACAGTGATGTCGCCTTCAGTCGTTGTGATTTTAACCTCCGCTTCGTCTTCAGCCACATCAGTTGAAAGTTGTGGGAAGACGGCATTTTCATTGGTCATGGCATCGTTAAAATCTTTGCGCAGTTGTTCTAATTTCTTTTGTTCTTCTTCAATTTTCTTTTGATCTTTTTGACTAGAGCTAGAAGTTGCGGTCTGCTCTGTCTTTTCTTTACTTGAGCTTGAAGAGTTAGCGTCAGTCTTATTGGACGAACAAGCTGTCAAAGCCAAGCCGGAAAATAATAGTAGTGCGATTAATTTTTTCATATTCTTCCTTTCCAACATAATTGTCTTTCTCTATTGTACCTTAATTTTGCGATACTTTCAAATCTGGACGGGATTCTCTATTTTCTGAGGTTGTTTCAAGACCGATAACATTTGATAAATCACTAATTAAGAAGTAAGTTGCGTATAGATGGAAAATTCGGTATGATGGGAGATATGTTAATTTGTTGGAAAATGAACGAATTCCCTCAAAAACCGTATCATGAATAGGAGGCTACAAATTGGATTATAAAACTCTACGCAAAAACTATAGACTCTATATTAGATCTGCAGGCTTGTTAGCAATGCTTCTGATCTTTTGCATTGGATTAGTGGTCAGGGATACTCTTCTTCAGACTGCTGGCGTTTTATTGGTTATTGCATGCTTGATTTTATTCATCCAATTGCTCAAGAAAAGCTACACCAACAAGTGCAACACCTTGCTCCATGTAGACTTAGATTTAGCTTTTTGGCAGCAATACCTTCAGTTGAACAAGAATGTGAAAAAGGCTATTTCACAGATAGATATTAAGCTGACATCGGTTGCCTATTCGTTTATGATGGGAGATTTTGATACTGTCATAAAAGAAGCTAGGGAAGCACTTAGTCAGACGGATTATCCGCAGAAATATAAAAACTTTTTTGAAAGTTATCTCATGCGATCAACTGTCCTGACAGATCCTGATTTGTCTAGAGGAGAACTGGAGGGTCGGTTGAATGAATTGACTATCACAGACCCGACACTGGCTGAGAAAACAAGAAAGGTCTGTCTTGCCCTTTATGATTTAACCATTGCGCACCAAAGCAATGACTATTTCGAAGATTTAAGCAATGATTTCAAGTACCAGCAGTTGGAAATTATCTACTACCAAGCCTTGAATGCTACTCTTAAAGGTGATCAGCACAGAGCCAATGAACTCTTTCACAAGTTAGTTTCAGAAGATGAGTCGCTCTATATTGTTCGAAAGGCTAAGCAATACTTGAGGGATGAAGGCAGTCATCTGTAAATCCTCCGATCAAAATAGAGATTAATTGAAAGAGCCTGAAAAAATATAAGGAGTTATTAAAAAATGGATAAGAATTTTAACGAGATGTCGTTTGATGAATTGAAATGCTACCGTAGGGAAGGTCTATGGAGATCTTTGGGCTTATTACTGGTCATTACTTTAGTGATTACGGGAATGGTCTTGATGGAAGTGAATCATGTTTCTCCGTCCAATCAGAATCGTTTTCGGGTGATTGGTTTGACAACGGTCATTGCGCTCTTTGGCTACCTGATGCCTCTGATGGCAGCTAATCGCGTGATGCGAGACCATCCGGATTGGGTCAAGAAATCAGGGATTCGAGCAAAGATTCCCTTGCCGACGGCTTGGCATGTCAAAAGACTTTGCGTCCTTGGAGCGAGTCTCTTGGTGATTGGAGTAGGATTTGCTTCGTCATTCAAACCACAAGTCCAACAGACAAATTTGCAAGATCAAATTGATAGTATTCAAACGGATCATGATTTGGAAAGAGAGCAAAAAGTCGACCAAGTTCTAGATACCATCACACCGGATGATAAAAAATCTGAATAAGATCCGTTTTACATTAGGCACCTGTCATCAGGAAGCTTTCTTGATCGACAGGTTCTTTTTATTTTGTTATGATACAGTCGATGATAGATAGGAGAGACTTATGACGACTATTTCAGATGTAATGGAAAAATTTTACTCCGATCACGAGGTGAAACCCTATATTTCACCTGAGAGGGATTTGGAAGCTTGGTTGTTGGATCCAAAGCCTGTTTCCAAACGAAATATGGAGCTCCTTCACGATGACCTGCTTGCTGGGGATATCATTCTCTTGTGGCGGATCCATTTTGGAACCTTTACGACAGAGACTTGGTTTCCTAAGTACTTCGAATATACTTATGGGATTCATGCTTCGGAACACTTGAAGGTTTTGGTGGAGAAGGGCTATGCTTTTATCGAATCCGCTTTTGATTCACTGGACCATATCAATGCGACCATGAAAAAAGCCATTCTTAAAAAGAAGGGAGTCGCGGGGTTGTCCAAGATGAAAGCGGCCGATTTGAACCAAGCTTTGGCTGACCATTTTACGGAAGAAGAGTTGGAGCAACAGTTCGCGATTCGAGGCTATCAGTTGACGGACAAAGGAAAGCAAGCGCTGAAAGACTATCAAGCCATCGTTGACCGCCACCCTAAGAAAAATATCTAAAACAGTACCCAATCGGTGCTGTTTTTTTACTTTATTTTGAAAAATTGAGGAAATGATTTTACTAGAGAACTGGCCTGGAAATGTGATATAATAAAGGTTATGGCAAACAATAATCAATCAAAAAAAACACGGTCGACGAGACGACTGTCCAAAGCAGAATTAGAAAGAAAAAAAGCAATTCATCGCATGATTGCGACCATTCTCATTAGTCTGGTCTTAATTTTTGCGGCTTTGAAATTGGGAGCAGTAGGGGTCTTGGCCTACAACTTGATCCGACTGTTTGTTGGGAGTTTGGCTTATTTGGCTATTTTAGCGACCTTTTTCTACCTCTATGCCTTTAAATGGCTGGACAAACACGAAGGGGTGATTTCAGGATTCCTAAGCTTCTTTGCTGGGATTCTCTTGATGTTTCAGGCCTTCTTTGTATCCTCCCTTCATTTAGACAATAATGGAATCAAGGTCACCTTTTCAAGAATCATGGCAGACCTGATTCATCTGCGAGTGGAGAGCTTTGCCGGTGGTGGTATGATCGGTGCCCTTCTTTATGCTCCGATTTCCTTCCTGTTTTCAAATATTGGCTCTTATTTTATTGGCCTTCTCTTTATTGGATTGGGGATTCTCTTGATGAGTCCTTACTCCATCTATGATTTGTTTGAAAAGGGATCGGAAGCCTTCCACGCTTCTATGGAGAAACGCAAAGAACGTCGCGAGCAGAAATTCCTTGAAAAAGAAGCGAGAGCTGCCGAGGAAGCTGCTGCAGCTGAAAGAGAGCAAGAAGAAGCAAGTGCAGTTTTTCCAACTCCCCTTTCAATGGAAGGGCATCCTGTAGACCCTGAAACGGGAGAGGTATTGGCGGAAGAGCCGTTCACAGAGCCCTTCCCAGAAGCCGAAATTGTCGCACCAGCAACACCAGAGATTTACCTGCCAGATCAAGAATGGCCTGAAGAGCCTGAAGCATACGAAGAGCTTCCGGAAGCCGAAGAATTCGAGGACGATGGGGAAGAAGTTCAAGTGGATTTCACACCTAAGGAACTCCTCCAGTACAAACTTCCAACCATTGATCTCTTCGCACCTGACAAGCCGAAAAATCAATCCAAAGAGAAAAATATCGTTCGTCAGAATATCCGCATTTTGGAAGAGACCTTTGCAAGCTTCAATATCAAGGCGACAGTGGAGCGGGCAGAAATCGGTCCTTCTGTCACTAAGTATGAGGTCAAGCCAGCTGTCGGTGTGCGGGTCAACCGCATCTCCAATCTAGCAGATGATTTGGCCTTGGCCCTAGCAGCCAAGGATGTGCGGATTGAAGCACCGATTCCAGGGAAGTCTCTGGTCGGGATTGAAGTGCCCAACTCAGAGATTGCGACTGTTTCCTTCCGTGAATTGTGGGAGCAGTCCAAAACAGACCCAGCTAAACTCCTTGAGATTCCTCTTGGGAAGGCTGTAGATGGCTCGGCACGAACCTTTGATTTGGCTCGGATGCCCCACCTCTTGGTAGCGGGTTCTACTGGATCTGGTAAGTCAGTAGCGGTCAATGGGATTATTTCGAGTATCTTGATGAAGGCCCGTCCGGACGAAGTCAAGTTTATGATGGTCGATCCTAAGATGGTGGAGCTTTCTGTCTACAATGATATTCCTCACCTTTTGATCCCAGTGGTGACCAACCCACGCAAGGCCAGTCGAGCCCTGCAGAAGGTCGTTGATGAGATGGAAAATCGCTATGAGCTCTTCTCGAAAGTGGGTGCTCGTAATATTGCTGGCTTTAATGCCAAGGTGGCTGAGTACAATGCCCAGTCTGAGATGAAGCAAGTGCCCCTTCCATTGATCGTGGTCATTGTCGATGAGCTGGCAGACTTGATGATGGTCGCAAGTAAAGAAGTGGAAGATGCCATTATCCGCCTTGGACAAAAGGCGCGTGCGGCGGGGATCCACATGATCCTTGCGACTCAACGGCCATCGGTTGACGTTATCTCAGGTTTGATCAAGGCCAATGTGCCTTCCCGTGTCGCTTTTGCGGTATCATCTGGAACCGACTCACGGACCATCTTGGATGAAAATGGCGCAGAGAAATTGCTCGGTCGTGGGGACATGCTCTTTAAACCGATCGATGAAAATCATCCAATCCGTCTACAAGGATCCTTTATCTCAGATGACGATGTGGAGCAGATTGTCAACTTTGTCAAAGAGCAGGCAGAAGCTGATTATGATGATGCCTTTGATCCAGGCGAAGTATCGGAGTCGGACTTTGACGGAGGCATGGGTGGCTTAGACGAAGGTGATCCTCTCTTTGAAGAGGCCAAAACGCTCGTCATCGAGACCCAAAAAGCCAGTGCTTCAATGATCCAGCGCCGCTTATCGGTTGGTTTTAACCGGGCGACTCGCCTCATGGAAGAGTTGGAAGCAGCGGGTGTGATTGGACCAGCTGAAGGGACCAAGCCTCGAAAAGTATTGCAACAATCATAAGGATAGGGAAAAAGGGCATATGCCCCACTCCCTTTTCTTTTTATAGAAAATAGAAAGTAGGACCAGATGAAGTTAGACACGATTCATCATATTGCCATCATTGGACGGGATCGCGACGCCATGTTGCATTTTTATGTGGACCAGTTGGGCTTTGCGATTGTCAGTGAGTATGACCGTCCCGAACGCAGAGATATCTTGATCAATCTCCGCCAAGGGGAGTTGACTTTAGAACTCTTTATCAAACCGACGGCCCCAGAACGGCCTAAGCTCCCCTTGCCCGAGCATGCGGGACTGCGTCATCTGGCCTTTAAAGTGGACGATGTAGAGACCTATCTAGCTAGATTGGATCAGCTAGGTATTGAGAATACAGGCCTTCGCTATGATGATTTTGATGGCAAGAAGATGGCATTTTTCTTCGATCCAGAAGGATTGCCCTTGGAAATACATGAGTGAGGAAAGCAATGGTTAGATTAGAAGGACTCAGTCAGGAAGAAGTAGCGAAAAAGATCCAAGAGGGCAAGCAAAATAAGGTCACGATTAAGACAGAAAAAAGTATTGGGCAGATCATTCGAGACAATGTCTTTACTTACTTTAATCTGATTTTCCTGGTCTTGGCGGTCTTGCTGGTAGCAGTGAAATCTTGGAACAATCTCTTGTTTGTCCCGATTGTGGTGGTCAACTCCTTAGTTGGAATTGTGCAGGAAGTCCGCTCTAGACGGATCTTACGTCAGATGCAATTTCTACACATGAGTGAGGCGATCGCTCTTCGCGAAGGCAAAGAAGTCGCTCTACCTATCGATCAGCTGGTGGAGGGCGATCTAGTTCGCTTTCAAGCTGGAGACCAGATCTATGCGGATGGGGTCTTGCTGGAGGGCGAGCTAAAAGTCGATGAATCTCAATTGACAGGTGAAGCTGATGAGGTCAAAAAAGGAGCGCAAGATGCGCTCATGTCAGGTAGCTTTGTGATTGCTGGTCAAGGGCTGGCACGATTGGAAAAAGTGGGGAATGACTCCTACATCAACCAATTGAGCTTGGAAGCCAAGCAGGTCAAGTCCCATGAGGAGTCTGATATGGTTCATGCAGTTAACCGCATCGTAGGGATCATTGGTCTCCTTATCATTCCGCTAGGTTCCCTCCTTTTTCTTCGGAGCTATATCAGCCTAGGTGACAGCCTTAAGCTCAGTGTGACTTCAACAGTCGGAGCCTTGATCGGGATGATTCCAGAAGGTTTGTACCTCTTGATGACCTTGGCGCTGGCTCTTGGTGCTGTCAGATTGGCCAAGGAAAAGGTTCTGCTCAATAGCATGAAGGGGATTGAGACCTTATCGCGCGTGGATGTCCTTTGTGTCGATAAGACAGGGACTATTACAGAGCCTGGTATGGAAGTGACAGAGATTCGTCCGGCAAAAGACGCTCAAGACTTGGAAGCTCTAGCTCAGTATGTAGAAGCTAGTATGGATCAAAACGATACCATGGATGCGATCCGAAAATTCCACAAGATGCCAGTCAGCCGTCCTTGGAAGCCTCTTGAAATACTGCCCTTTACGTCTAAGAAAAAGTATGGGGCCATTGCCTTTGAATCGGGGATCTATGTATTAGGCGCACCAGAATTTGTCTTAAGAGAAGGCTTCTCTGAGCTTGAAAAAGAGATTGCCCCAGCTACGCAGGCAGGTAATCGGGTCTTGGCCTTTGGGAAATATAGGGGAGAAGACCTTAGAGAGACGTTAGAGGCTCCTGTAGATTTAGTAGCCTGGATTATTCTCTCCAATCCTTTGAGAAAAAATGCCAAAGAAACATTTGCCTACTTTAAAGAACAAGGTGTAACCATTAAGGTCATTTCAGGGGACAACCCTGCTACCGTCTCAGCTATTGCACAAAAAGCAGGCATTGAAGGAGCAGAAGACTTGATCGATGCCAGAACCTTACTGACGGAAGAAGACTTGCACCAAGCTGCGAACCAGTATACAGTCTTTGGTCGGGTGACCCCAGAGCAAAAGAAAAGCCTTGTAGAAGGCTTGCAGGCAAAAGGACACAAGGTCGCTATGACCGGAGATGGTGTTAACGATATTTTAGCCTTAAAAACAGCGGATTGTAGTATTGCGATGGAATCTGGAAATGATGCGACCAAAAAGATGGCGCAAGTGGTCTTACTGGATTCTGACTTTGGGAAGATGCCGTCTATCGTGGCAGAAGGTCGGCGGGTGGTCAATAATATTCAGCGATCAGCTAGTCTCTTTTTGATCAAGAATATCTTCTCCATTTTGTTGGCTATCTCAGTGACGCTCTTAGCCTTTACCTATCCCATCATGCCGTCGCAGATGTCTTTGATCAGTGGTTTTACAATTGGGATTCCAGGATTCTTCCTGGCGCTTGAGCCCAATAGCGAGCGCATCAAGGGGCGCTTTATCGAAACGGTCTTTAAAAATGCACTGCCTGCTGCCTTGACGGATTTTATACTGATCTTTAGTCTGATTTTGCTCTCTTCAGCATTTGGTATGAAATCGGAAGAGCTCTCGAGTGCAGCCATCTGCTTGATGGCCTTTGTCGGTTTTACCATCATCTACCAAGAATCCCAGCCTCTCAATCACTACAAAAGACTGGTTTTCCTAGGAAATATCCTAGCTTTTCTGGTTTCAAGTAGTATCCTAGGTAAATTCTTTAACATGAGCCCCTTGAGACTTCAAACGCTGCTTATCTGCGCCATCATGGCGGCTCTCGCTCTCGTCTTAATTCAAGTATTTAAGAAGTTAGTGGGCTGGTTCTTTCATCGGAAGAAATAAAAGAAAGAGAGTGGGACAGAAATCGGTCATTCGTTAGAATTCGATTTCGTCGTCCCACCTCCGCACAGTTGAGTAGGGCTGTAACAGCTGATGAAATCAGCGTAGTAGAGCCCACTCAACCACTGCGTCTTGCTCGACAATCCAAAAACAATTGAGAGGCTAGGACTTTTGTCCCAGCCTCCTTTTGGTATTAAATAAACAAACTAGCTGTTAAGATCAGATAGAGTAAGAAGGTAACTAGAAATCCAGCACGCCAGAAGTATTTGATAAATCTAGGGTAATAAAAACACTTTTTCTTTTTTAAGAAATAAATCGTTAGCCCCAAAGCTAAAAGCGAAAGGCTTAAAGCTAGCAGCGGCAAGAGGCTGTGATAAAAGGCGCTGTCTGAGATCAGGTAGTACTCTAGGGCAAATAAAGGAAAGGCAATATCGGTCGATCGCCATCCTCTTTTCTGAAGCTTAAAGAGGTGAACAATGATGCCGCTCAGAATCAGCGTTAAAAAAATAAATAATACAGAAGCAACTTTGATTAACATAGCTTCATTCTATCATAAAACGAAAAAAAAGTTTACTATATTTTAATTTTTTCTTGCAAAAAATGAGAAATCGTGTATAATAGAAAGGTATGCACAAAGCATACTTGTGGGAGGTAAAAATCTGTAATTACCGCCAAAACCACAAAGGAGGATTTAAGAAATGGCTAAAAAAGTCGAAAAACTTGTAAAATTGCAAATCCCTGCTGGTAAAGCTACTCCAGCTCCACCGGTTGGTCCAGCGCTTGGTCAAGCAGGTATCAACATCATGGGATTCACTAAAGAGTTTAACGCTCGTACAGCTGATCAAGCTGGTATGATCATCCCAGTTGTTATCACTGTTTATGAAGACAAATCATTCGATTTCGTTACAAAAACACCACCAGCTGCTGTTCTTTTGAAAAAAGCTGCAGGTGTTGAAAAAGGTTCAGGTACACCGAACAAAACGAAAGTTGCAACTGTAACTCGTGCACAAGTACAACAAATCGCTGAAACTAAGATGCCAGATTTGAACGCTGCAAACATTGAGTCTGCAATGCGTATGATCGAAGGTACTGCTCGTTCTATGGGATTCACTGTTACTGACTAATTGTAACAATCCTATTTGCCCGCAATACACTTGATCAAATGACGAGTGACGTGGGAGATGAAAATCGATATGACCACATTACAAGGAGAAAGATAAAATGGCTAAAAAAAGCAAACAACTTCGTGCTGCTCTTGAAAAAATCGACAGCACAAAAGTCTACAGCGTAGAAGAAGCTGTAGCTCTTGCAAAAGAAACTAACTTTGCAAAATTTGACGCAACTGTAGAAGTTGCATACAACTTGAACATCGACGTGAAAAAAGCTGACCAACAAATCCGTGGTGCAATGGTATTGCCAAACGGAACTGGTAAAACAGCTCGCGTACTTGTATTTGCACGTGGTGCAAAAGCTGAAGAAGCAAAAGCTGCTGGTGCAGACTTCGTAGGTGAAGATGACCTTGTTGCGAAAATCAACGATGGTTGGTTGGACTTCGACGTAGTTATCGCTACACCAGATATGATGGCTCTTGTTGGACGTCTTGGACGTGTCCTTGGACCTCGTAACTTGATGCCAAACCCTAAAACTGGTACAGTAACAATGGATGTTGCGAAAGCAGTTGAAGAGTCTAAAGGTGGTAAAATCACTTACCGTGCTGATAAAGCAGGTATCGTTCAAGCGATCATCGGTAAAGTTTCATTCGATGATACTAAATTGGTTGAAAACTTTAAAGCTTTCAACGACACAATCCAAAAAGCAAAACCAGCTACAGCTAAAGGTACTTACGTAACTAGCTTGACTTTGACTACAACTCAAGGTCCTGGTATCAAAGTGGATGTTAACTCACTTTAATTGAAATGAAAAGCTACCTTCGGGTAGCTTTTTTTGTACGCCATTTTTATTTGCTACAGTTGGTAAAACTAATCGGATGGAAAAAAGAAAATTTTGATGGATATGACTATATAAAAAACGTAATTTATGGTAAAATAATACAGATCAAAAAAGGAGAGAGAAAATGGTAGAACCTAAGTATAAACGTATCTTAATCAAGCTATCTGGTGAAGCCCTTGCTGGCGAACGTGGTGTCGGAATCGATATCAAAACTGTCCAAAATATGGCGCAAGAAATCAAGGAAGTTCACGAACTTGGAATTGAAATTGCCTTGGTTATCGGTGGTGGAAACCTTTGGCGTGGAGAACCTGCTGCTGAAGCAGGGATGGATCGTGTCCAAGCAGACTACACAGGCATGCTCGGTACCGTCATGAACGCCCTTGTGATGGCTGATTCGCTTCAACAAGTTGGCGTGGATACCCGTGTTCAAACAGCGATTGCCATGCAACAAGTTGCAGAACCTTATATCCGTGGTCGGGCCCTTCGTCACCTTGAAAAAGATCGGATCGTGATCTTTGGTGCAGGGATCGGTTCTCCATACTTCTCAACAGATACGACTGCAGCCCTTCGTGCAGCTGAGATTGAAGCAGATGCCATCCTCATGGCTAAAAATGGGGTGGATGGTGTTTACAATGCTGATCCGAAAAAAGATGCTTCAGCTGTCAAATTTGAGGAATTGACCCACCGTGATGTGATCAACAAAGGTCTTCGCATCATGGACTCAACAGCCTCTACTCTCTCCATGGACAACGACATTGACTTGGTTGTCTTCAATATGAATGAACCAGGCAATATCAAACGAGTTGTCTTTGGTGAAAATATCGGTACAACCGTATCGAATAACGTAGAAAAATAATAGAAAATAGAGGAAGATTATGGCAAACCCAATCGTAGAAAAAGCAAAAGAAAGAATGACCCAGTCTCACCAAAGTTTGGGACGTGAATTTGGTAGCATCCGTGCTGGACGTGCAAACGCAAGTCTTTTGGATCGTATTTTCGTAGAATACTACGGAGTAGAGACTCCTTTGAACCAATTGGCATCTATCACCATTCCAGAAGCGCGTGTCTTGTTGATCACTCCATTTGATAAATCATCTTTGAAAGACATCGAGCACAGCATCAATGCTTCTGACCTTGGCATCACTCCAGCCAACGATGGATCTGTTATCCGCTTGGTTATCCCAGCTTTGACAGAAGAAACTCGTCGTGACTTGGCAAAAGAAGTGAAAAAAGTGGGTGAAAATGCTAAAGTAGCGATCCGTAACATCCGTCGTGATGCTATGGATGAAGCGAAGAAACAAGAAAAAGCAAAAGAAATCACAGAAGATGAATTGAAAGGTCTTGAAAAAGAGATTCAAAAAGTTACGGATGACGCTGTTAAGCATGTAGATGAAATGACAGCTCACAAAGAAAAAGAATTGATGGAAGTTTAATCCATCCCAACCATTACAGGAAAGATAGACTCAGTTGGCACTGCTGGCTGGGTTTTATTTCCATTATTCTTGTGAAGAGGCAAGAGGAAAGAAGGAAACATGAATACGAATCTAGCAAGCTACATCATGGGAATGGTCATTGATGAAAATGATCACTTCTATTTTGTTCAAAAAGATGGCCAGACCTACGCGCTTGATAAAGCAGAAGGCCCACACCAAGTCGGAGAAAGTGTCAAGGGCTTTGCCTATACAGATATGAAGCAAAAGCTACGACTCACGACACTTGAAGTCACTGCAACTCAAGAAAGCTTTGGCTGGGGAACGGTCACGGAAGTGCGCAAGGATTTGGGAGTCTTCGTGGATACAGGGCTTCCAGATAAGCAGATTGTTGTCTCACTAGATATCCTACCGGAGATCAAAGATCTATGGCCTAAAAAGGGCGATCGTCTCTATATTCGCTTAGAAGTCGATAAGAAAGATCGGATTTGGGGGATCTTAGCCTACCAGGAAGATTTCCAGCGTTTGGCTCGTCCAGCTTACAACAATATGCAAAACCAAAACTGGCCAGCCATTGTCTACCGCTTGAAATTGTCTGGAACTTTTGTTTACCTTCCAGAGAACAATATGCTGGGCTTTATCCACCCAAGTGAGCGCTATGCAGAACCTCGTTTGGGAGAGGTCGTAAATGCTCGCGTCATCGGTTTTCGTGAAGTGGATCGGACCTTGAACTTGTCGCTGAAGCCACGCTCTTTTGAAATGCTTGAAAACGATGCCCAAATGATTCTGACCTATTTGGAAGCCAATGGAGGCTTTATGACCCTGAATGATAAGTCATCTCCAGAAGAGATCAAGGCAACCTTTGGGATTTCAAAAGGGCAGTTCAAAAAGGCTTTGGGGGGGCTGATGAAGGCCAAAAAAATCAAGCAAGACCAGTTTGGAACAGAGTTGATCTAAGAGGAGGCTTATGCGAAAATCATTTTATACTTGGTTGATGACGGAGCGCAATCCTAAAAGCAATGCTCCTAAGGCCATTTTAGCGGATCTTGCATTTCATGAGTCCGCTTTTCCCAAGCATACAGATGACTTCGACGAAGTCAGTCGCTATCTAGAAGAGCATGCCAGCTTTTCATTTAATCTTAGCGATTTTGATGCGATTTGGGAAGAATACCAAGCCCATTAGAAAAGGACAGGTCGAGGATGGTTTTTTCTCGACCTCTTTGTTATAATAATAGAAAAACACAGGTAGAGAGGTTCTTTATTTGCAAGAACATTCAGTTGAAATTACATTAACGCATCCAGACGATCTCTTTCATTTGTTTGGATCCAACGAACGCCATCTCCGTTTGATGGAGCAAGAATTTGGGGTGACTATTCATGCCCGGACAGAAATCGTCCAAATCATTGGGGAAGAGGAAAACTGCGAGCAGGTTCGTCAGGTCATCCAGGCTCTCTTGGTCCTCGTCAACCGTGGCATGACCATTGGAACGCCAGATGTGGTGACCGCCATTACCATGGTGAGAAATGGGGAATTGGATAAGTTCATCGCTCTCTATGAAGAAGAGATTATCAAGGATAGTTACGGCAAGCCCATTCGGGTTAAAACGCTGGGTCAAAAGATTTATGTCGATAGTGTCAAAAATCATGATGTCACCTTTGGAATCGGACCAGCGGGGACTGGGAAAACCTTCCTAGCTGTGACCTTGGCCGTGACCGCCCTCAAGCGTGGTCAGGTTAAGCGAATCATTTTGACTCGTCCAGCTGTGGAAGCCGGAGAAAGCCTTGGTTTCCTTCCAGGAGATCTCAAAGAAAAAGTAGACCCTTATCTCCGTCCGGTCTATGATGCCCTCTATCAAATCTTGGGCAAGGACCAAACAACTCGGATGATGGAGCGCGAGATTATCGAGATAGCTCCCTTAGCTTATATGCGGGGCCGGACCTTGGATGATGCCTTTGTCATTCTCGATGAAGCGCAAAATACCACCATCATGCAGATGAAGATGTTTTTGACCCGTCTTGGTTTTAATTCCAAGATGATTGTTAATGGGGATACCAGCCAGATCGACCTTCCGCGAAATGTGAAATCCGGATTGATTGATGCTCAGGAGAAATTGAAGAACATTTCTCAAATTGACTTTGTGCATTTCTCTGCCAAGGATGTCGTTCGACATCCGGTAGTAGCAGAGATTATCCGGGCCTACGAGCCCATTCCAAATTCAGTTGTCAAAGAAAAACTGGATGTGGAAGAAGAATAAAAGAAAAGGCAAAGATCATCGGATCTTTGCCTTAAATTGACGATGAAATCATCTCCTAGCCTTTCCTTTGGTGAGAACGGACGTCAGCGAACTTCTACGAAGTTCCATGACTAATAATTGAGCCTAAGGTCTCAATTATTCCGAGTGCTTGAAACTAAATTGTTTCAAGCACTTTTCTCACGGCGGAAAGTCTTTGAAAATGATTTAGAAACTCAAAACATTTTTAATTAGTTCATATGAAAAAAAGTTGCTTATTTTTTTCGATGGTAATTCTTTAAATATATGATAGTTTAAACCAATTCATCGATTGGTGTGAAGTCGCGCTCTAAACCAGTAGCAACAGGTTGGCTTGTGATATGGCCTTGGTAAGTAGTGACACCTTGGCGTAAGCCTTCATCGAGGGCGATGGCCTTGTGGAAGCCATTGTCAGCTAGGGATTCAACATAAGGAAGGGTCACATTGGTAAGGGCGATAGTAGAGGTACGAGCGACAGCCCCTGGGATATTGGCAACGGCATAGTGGAGCACGCCATGTTTTTCGTAAACTGGTTCCGTATGCGTTGTGACACGGTCTGCTGTTTCGATAACACCACCTTGGTCAACGGCCACATCGACGATGACTGAACCGGGACGCATTTGTTTGACCATATCGTCTGTCACTAATTTAGGAGCTTTAGCTCCAGGGATCAAGACAGCTCCGATGACAACATCGGCATCACGGACGCTGGCTTCAATGTTAAATGGATTGGACATAAGGGTTTGGATTTGGTGACCAAAGACATCTTCCAGAACAGCCAAACGTTTAGCACTGATATCTAAGATGGTCACTTGGGCACCAAGTCCAAGGGCGATACGAGCCGCGTGGGTTCCAACGACCCCGCCTCCGATGATGGTAACTTTTCCTTTTGGAACACCTGGCACCCCACCTAGGAGGACTCCTGATCCACCTTCTTGTTTGGTCAGGAAGTGAGCACCGATTTGCACGGCCATCCGTCCAGCCACCTCACTCATTGGCACCAAAAGTGGCAATTGTCCATCAAGGTCACGCACCGTTTCGTAGGCCACCCCTGTTGTTTTAGCTGCGACCATAGCGTCCGCTAATTCTGGAGCAGCAGCCATATGCAAGTAAGTGAAGAGCAAGAGGTCTTCGCGAAGGAAACCATATTCTTCAGCGAGGGGTTCTTTGACTTTGACCACCATCTCAGCGGCCCAAGCTTCTGCAGCAGTCGCAACGATGGTTGCCCCTTGCTTCGTGTAATCTTCATCCGCAAAGCCAGAACCAAGTCCGGCATTTGTTTCTACAAAAACTTGATGGCCTTTCTTGACCAAGCTTTGTACGCCTGCAGGAGTCAAACCGACCCGATTTTCGTTGTTTTTAATTTCTTTAGGAATTCCAATGAGCATTCTTGCCTCCTTGCTCAGATTTAGGTGTAAAAAGGCCATTGGTGTGAGATGGCTCTCTTGACTCAATGACCTTTTCACTCCTTATCTGATTGTTTTGATTGATTTAATTGTATAGAAAAGTGGGTTAAAAAGCAAGAAAAATTTGAGCTTGCCTTCCTTTAGGTTATTTGCTAAACTAATACCTAAAGAAGGAGTGTCAAATGGAAAATTTATATGTGAAGTTAGCGGCTTATCGTGAAGTGGAGACAGAGCGTTTGCACTTGCGTCCGGTCACTCTTGATGATGCACCAGCTATGTTTGAGTATGCTTCTGATGAGACAGTTACGCGCTATACCTTTGCAACCAATCATAGTCTTGAAGAGACGCGTAATAATATTGCCCTCTTTTACCTAGCGAGCCCACTTGGAAAATGGGGGATCGAGCTCAAAGAAAATGAAAAATTTATAGGGACGATTGATTTACTGGATTTGGATCTTTGTCTGAAGAAGGGGAGTATCGGCTATGTTCTGAATAAAGACTATTGGAACCAGGGTCTTGCGACAGAGGCTACCAAGGCAGTTATTGCCTTGGCTTTTGAACAGTTAGGAATGAACAAGCTCATTGCTGTTCATGATAAGGACAATCCAGCTTCTGGCCGGGTGATGGCTAAATCAGGGATGAAATATTCTCACGAGGAGCCCTACGCGATGCTAGACTTGCATGAAGAGGGGCGAATGGTGACGAGAGTTCATTATGTCCTCACAAAGGAAGAATATTTGACAGAAAAATGAGTCAGGATATTGACAAAAGACCTATCTCCATGATATAGTAGATAGGTACTGCTGGTTTAGCTCAGTCGGTAGAGCGCATCCATGGTAAGGATGAGGTCGCCGGTTCAATCCCGGCAACTAGCATAGCAGAAGAGAGAAGCTTAGAGAGGATCTAGGCTTCTTTTTTTTACGAGTCCATTTTTAAAAGTCCAGCTTTTTTCAATAATTTTCAAAAAAACGTTGACAAGCACAGAAATCCGTGGTAAAGTTAGAGCAACAAAGAGAAAGGAGAAAACCATCATGAACAAAGTAGATGTTTTGATGACACAATTGAATACACAGCTTCTCCAATCTCAGTTGAGTTCTATGTAAACAATGAATGAAACCCAAGATGGAGGAGTCTGTCTTGGGTTTTTTGTATGCATTTTTGCCTGCCTTAACTGAATTGGTGACAGGCATCAGAAGGCCCAAGTGTGGACTGAGCACCTACTCAGCTCCTTGCTTGGGTTTTTTCTGTGCCGTTTTGAAAAGGAGAATATATGATCAGAGCTATTTGGGAGTATATCAGGGAGCGCAAGTGGCGATATGTGAAGATCGCTATGATCCTGATTCTTTATGATTACACCTTATTGATCCCGACGCAAGTTATTCAGCGTCTAGTGGATCGTCTGAGTCAGCAGACGCTGACGCAATCCAACTTTGTATGGGATATGGTCCTCTTGGTAGGATCAGCCATCCTCAATTACCTGACGGCTTTTTATTGGCAGTTGCGCCTCTTTCAGTCGTCAGTTCATTTCAAGGCGACCCTTCAGGGACAAGCTTTTCGTAAACTAGTAGCTATGCGGCGTCCCTTTTTTGAGAAATTCCGTTCAGGAGATCTCTTGACGCGGTTCACGACAGATGTCGATGGCATGGCCGACATGGCTGGTTACGGGATGATGGTGCTCCTGTTTGGCGGTGGCTTGTTTGCCTTTATTATTCCAACCATGTTTTTCATTTCTTGGCAATTAACCTTGATTTCCTTTATTCCGATGATCTTCCTCATCGTCTCGACCTATTTTTTGAGTAGAAAGCAGGAGGAGTATGTTGAGCAAAACCGGGAAGCAGTCGCTCAGTTGAATGATGAAGTCTTGGAGTCTATCGAAGGGGTTCGGGTCATGAGGGCCTATAGTAAACGGGACCAGCAGGCCAAACAGTTTCAGAAGAAAACAGCCAGTCTATCCAAAACAGGGGACAAAATTGCTTCTATCCAATATTCTTTTGGCCCCTTAGCCCTGTTGTTTATTGGTTTTTCGACGGTCCTACTCTTGGTATTTGGAGGTCAGTCATTAGCAAGCGGGCAATTGAGCCTTGGCAAGTTATTGGCTTTGCAGCTGTATTTGGTCTTTTTAATTGAGCCTATGTGGATGATGGCGGACCTGATCTTGGTCTATCAGACAGGGCAAATGTCCTATAAAAAATTAAAAGAAGTGATTGATGAAACGGATGATCTCGAACCAGATGGTCCTAACTATTTAGAGCAGATTGATTCGGTGCAGTTTAAGAATTATTCTTTCAGCTATCCTGGTGCTGAGCGAAAGAGTCTATCAGGCATTGATTGGACCATTCAGAAAGGACAGACAGTTGGAATTGTTGGTCGTACCGGAGCAGGAAAGACTAGTCTGGTTCGACAATTCTTGCGGCAGTACCCAGTTGGTGAGGGAGAATTCTTGGTCAACCAGCAACCGATCGTGGACTACAACCGACACTCCATTGAAGCTAAAATCGGCTACGTTTCCCAAGAACATATTTTATTCTCAAAATCCATTCGCGACAATATTGCTCTGGGTAAAAATGGTGCTAGTGAAGAGGAATTAGTGGAAGCTGTTGCCCAAGCTGCTTTTGCGGATGATCTTGAGCGGATGTCTCAGGGAATGGACACCATGATCGGTGAGAAAGGGGTCTCTGTATCAGGTGGTCAAAAACAGCGGATCTCGTTGGCACGTGCTTTTTTAAGGGATGCGGATCTCTTGCTGTTAGATGATTCCCTTTCAGCGGTGGATGCCAAGACCGAACAGGCCATTATTGACACCATTCAAACAGAGCGAAAAGGCAAGACGACCCTCATTGTTTCCCATCGCTTGTCTGCGGTTCATCAGGCGGATTGGATCATTGTCTTGGATCAAGGACAGATTGTGGAAGAAGGTAGAGCTAGTGATTTACTGGCTCAAGAGGGCTGGTATTATGAACAATACCAACGGCAACAAAAACAGGAAGGAGAATAAGATGAAAGTATTGAAACGATTATTATCTCGGATCACTCTTTATCCGATGGTTTTTCTTTCCGGCTTTATTTGTCTCTTACTAGCCACCATTTTTTCTGAATTGTCTCCTTTTCTTCTCCAAAAGATGATTGATGGGCCTTTGACTGCACTGACCCACGGTGGAGGACAAGGGGACTTGCTTCAGATGGGAGCATTTTATCTCTTGGTCTTGAGCATAGGACAGCTGATTAGCTACCTAGGAAATCGGATCTTATTACATGGAAGTAATCAAGTAACCGCTAGTCTGAGAGACCAAGCCTTTCAAGTCATGCAAGGTCTGCCTATTTCTTATTTTGATGACAAGCCGGCTGGAAAGATCGCAACAAGAATTGTCAATGATACGGAGACCTTGCGGACCCAGTTTTATAACTCTTGTATGATACTAGTCATCTATTTGGTGCGATTTCTCTTTATCCTAGGGATTCTCTTTTACCTGAGTCCTATGATGGGGCTACTCTTGTGTCTGGTTTTTCCAATTTTCTATGGAATCCAGTATCTCTACAAGGTCATGACGGACCAACCTATGAAGGATTTCTTTGATGCGAGAAGCGAGGTCAATACCCAAGTCAATGAACTCTTGCATGGTGCCAGTATGATTCAACTCTATCATCAAGAACCTGGTGTGGTAGAGGAGTTTGAAGCCACTACCCAGAAGATGTTAGGAGCCAATGATCGGATCCTCTTAGCTGATTCCATCGCTTCTTGGACCTTGACAGAATTGCTCAAGTTTTTAGTGATTGCAGGTATATTGACCATCGCTGGGATTTCTTTCCTACAGGGCAATATCGGTGTGACAGCTGGTTTCTTATTTATCAATATTAACTATGTCATCAATCTGTTTGATCTCATGGCCAATCTCAGTCGTCAATTTCCGAATATTCGGCGATCACTAGAGACGGGGAGTCGCGTCCTTGCCTTCTTGGATCAACCCTTAGAGGCCGATGGTGCATCGGAACTGAAGATAGAAAAGGCTCAAGTCGTGTTTGATGATGTTCAATTTGCTTATGAAGAAGGCAAGCCAGTTTTACAGGATATTGCCTTTCAGGCGAGTCCCGGGGAAACCATCGCTCTTGTGGGCCATACTGGATCGGGTAAGTCTTCTATTATGAATCTGCTCTATCGTTTCTATGATCCTCAAGATGGAGCGATTTTGATCGATGGGCAAGATATTCGCCAAGTCTCTCGAGAGAGCCTGCGAAGCCACATGGGCATTGTTCTGCAAGATCCTTATCTATTTACAGGAACCATTGCCAGCAATGTGGCCATGAGCCAGGATCATATTGATCGGGATGCGGTCAAAGAGGCGCTGAAAAAAGTTGGTGCTTGGCCCTTTGTAGAGCGTCTTGAAAAGGGAATCGACCATCCAGTCGTAGAAAAAGGAGCTGCCTTTTCAAGTGGCGAGCGCCAGTTGATTTCCTTTGCGCGGACGCTCTATATGAATCCGCAAATACTGATTTTGGATGAGGCAACCTCTCACATCGATACGGAAACAGAAGAAGTCATCCAACAAGCTATGGCGGTCCTCCAAAAGGGCCGGACCACTTTTATCATTGCCCATCGTTTGTCCACTATCCAAGATGCAGATCAGATCTTAGTCTTATCTGAAGGGCGCATTGTAGAGCGTGGTAGACATGAGGACCTGGTTGCACTAGGCGGGATCTATGCCCAGATGAATGCCATCCAGCAAACAGTGGTGTAAGATTATCATGCAAAGAAAAAGTTTGAAAACCAGCCTGTATCTAGTATATAGGCTGGTTTTATGCTATAATGAAGTGATAATAGTGAGGTGATCCAGATGTATATTGAAATGGTAGATGAGACGGGCCAAGTCTCTGACGAAATCTTAAAACAAACGCAAGAAATTTTAGAATTTGCTGCTCAAAAAATTGGGAAAGAAGACAAGGAAATGGCTGTGACTTTTGTGACCAATGAACGCAGTCATGAACTAAATCTTGAATACCGTGATACGGATCGTCCGACAGATGTCATCAGTTTAGAATACAAGCCTGAGATGGAGATTTCTTTTGATGAGGAAGACCTTGCAGAAAATCCAGAATTGGCAGAGATGATGGCGGAATTCGATACCTATATTGGTGAGCTCTTTATTTCAATTGACAAGGCGCGGGAGCAAGCGGAAGAATATGGTCATAGCTTTGAGCGCGAAATGGGATTTTTGGCAGTACATGGTTTTCTTCACATCAATGGCTATGATCACTATACGCCAGAAGAAGAAAAGGAAATGTTTGGCTTACAGGAAGAGATTTTGACAGCCTATGGACTCACAAGACAATAAGCGAAAATGGAAAAATCGAGACTTCACTTCAAGCCTGGAGTTTGCGATAACAGGAATTTTCACATCGATCAAAGAAGAGCGCAATATGCGCAAGCACGCCTTATCAGCCCTTGTAGCAATGCTTGCTGGTTTGGTATTTAGGATTTCTGCGACAGAATGGCTCTTTTTATTGCTCAGCATTACCTTGGTGATTGCTTTTGAAATTATGAATTCAGCCATTGAAAATGTGGTGGATCTAGCCAGTAACTACCATTTCTCTATGTTGGCAAAGAATGCCAAAGACATGGCGGCTGGAGCGGTCCTCGTTGTATCAGTTTTTGCCTTGGTGACAGGATTGATCATTTTTGTGCCCAAATTCTGGGCCTTGGTATTTGGATAAGAGGGAGCATGCCCTCGTGAAAGGATAATATGACATTTAAATCAGGCTTTGTAGCCATTTTAGGACGTCCCAATGTCGGGAAGTCAACATTTTTGAACCACGTCATGGGGCAAAAGATTGCCATCATGAGTGACAAGGCGCAAACAACGCGCAATAAGATTATGGGAATCTACACGACCGATAAGGAACAGATCGTCTTTATCGATACCCCAGGGATTCACAAACCCAAGACAGCCCTTGGAGACTTCATGGTGGAGTCGGCCTATAGTACCCTTCGAGAAGTGGATACCGTTCTCTTTATGGTCCCAGCAGACGAGCCACGTGGGAAGGGCGATGATATGATTATCGAACGCCTCAAGGCTGCTAAGGTGCCGGTTATTCTGGTGGTCAATAAGATCGACAAGGTGCACCCTGACCAACTCTTGGCGCAAATCGATGACTTCCATAGTCAGATGGACTTCAAGGAAATCGTGCCGATTTCAGCCCTTCAAGGAAACAATGTTTCGCGTTTGATTGATATTTTGAGCGAAAATTTAGAAGAAGGTTTCCAATATTTCCCTGCTGATCAGATTACTGACCACCCAGAGCGTTTCTTGGTCTCTGAAATGATCCGTGAAAAGGTCTTGCACTTGACACGAGAAGAAATTCCCCACTCTGTTGCAGTAGTAGTGGATTCCATGAAGCGGGATGAAGAAACAGATAAGGTTCATATCCGTGCAACCATCATGGTGGAACGCGATAGCCAAAAAGGCATTGTCATCGGAAAAGGTGGCGCCATGCTCAAGAAGATCGGAACCCTTGCGCGTAAGGATATCGAGCTCATGCTAGGAGACAAGGTCTTCTTAGAAACTTGGGTCAAGGTCAAAAAAAATTGGCGGGATAAGAAATTGGATCTTGCCGATTTCGGGTACAACGAAAAAGAATACTAAGAAGAGGTGGGCAGAAGCCTGCTTCTTGTTTTTGAAAGGAGTTCTATGCCGGAATTACCAGAAGTTGAGACCGTTCGGCGTGGTCTTGAGAAATTAATTCTTGGGAAAACCATCCAATCAGTGGAAGTAAAGTATCAAAAGATGATTCATACGGATCTAGATGCTTTTTGTCAAGATCTTCCAGGTCAAGAAATTCGGGCCATGGGGCGCCGCGGGAAATACCTCTTGTTTTATTTGACGGATTTGGTTTTGATCTCGCATTTGCGGATGGAAGGCAAGTATTTCTTTTATCCAGACGAGGTTCCTCTTCGCAAGCATGCCCATGTCTTCTTTCATTTTACAGATGGTAGCACCCTGGTCTATGAAGATGTCCGCAAGTTTGGGACCATGGAAGTCCTAGTACCTGAGCTTGTCGACAGCTATTTTTTGGCGAAAAAAATTGGTCCAGAGCCGACAGAAGCGGATTTTAAAGCACCAGCCTTCCAAGCAGCTCTTAAAAAATCAAAGAAACCCATTAAATCAGCTCTTTTAGACCAAAAATTAGTGGCTGGTTTGGGCAATATTTATGTGGATGAGGTTCTTTATCGAGCCAAGGTTCATCCAGCACGTTTGGGTCAAAGCTTGACTGCTAGAGAAGCCAAAGCAATCCGCAAAGAAACGATTGCTGTGCTTGCTCAAGCTGTTGAAAAGGGTGGCTCCACCATTCGCTCCTACAGCAATGCTTTTGGAGAAGATGGTACCATGCAGGAAGAACACCAGGTCTATGGGAAAACAGGCCAGCCTTGTTTGCGCTGCGGGACACCGATTGAGAAAATCCAGTTAGGGGGACGCGGAACCCATTTTTGCCCCCACTGCCAAAAGGAGAACTAGATGGCAAGAATCATCGGATTAACAGGAGGGATTGCTTCAGGAAAGTCCACTGTCACCTCCTATTTGAGAGGAAAAGGGTATCCTGTCATTGATGCGGATCAAGTGGTCCATGATTTGCAAGCACCAGGAGGAGCCCTCTACCGTGTCTTAGTGGATCATTTTGGGAGAGAGATCCTTACCAAAGAAGGAGAGCTGGATCGCGTCGCTTTGGGTCAGCGGATCTTTTCAGACCTTAGTGAAAGAGACTGGTCCAATCGCGTTCAAGGCAGGCTTATTCGTGAGGCTCTAGCTGAGGTAAGAGATAGACAAGCTGCACAATCCGATCTCTTTTTTATGGATATTCCTCTCTTAATCGAGCAGCACTATGAAGGGTGGTTTGAATCTGTCTGGTTGGTAGCTGTATCAAAAGAAACCCAGCTCAAACGCCTGATGGAACGCAACCACTTATCAGAACTGCAGGCCCAAGAACGCATCGCGTCTCAAATGCCGCTAGATGAAAAAAGAGCCCATGCAGATCTGGTCTTAGACAATAATGGCGATCTAACGGCCCTCTATGCCCAATTAGATGCAGCCCTACAACAATTAGAAAGAAGATGATTTTATCACAAGAGAAATCAATTGGCGTAAAAATCTATATATTGCCTGGATCGGGTGCTTTTTCATCGGAGCCAGCCTTTCTTTAGTCGTTCCTTTTATGGCCCTCTTTGTGGAAGAGTTGGGTGTTACGGGCAAGGCTGTTCCCTTTTATGCTGGCATTGCCGTCGCAAGTTCTTCTGTAACTTCTGCGATCATGTCTCCCATCTGGGGGAGCTTAGCCGACCGCTATGGTCGAAAACCCATGATGCTTAGAGCTTCCATTGCCATGACGCTGACCATGGGAGGCATTGCCTTTGTCCCATCCGTCTTTTGGCTCTTGGTCCTGCGCTTGCTCAATGGGGTCTTTTCAGGCTTTGTCCCCAATAGTACAGCCCTGATTGCCAGTCAAGTTCCCAAGGACCAATCCGGCTATGCCCTAGGGACCTTGTCGACCGGTGTCGTGGCTGGAACCTTGATGGGGCCTTTGATTGGGGGACTCATTGCCGAAAATCTGGGAATGCGCAATGTCTTTCTCTTGGTCGGTTTCTTCTTATTTTTGGTTTCCCTCTTAACCTTCTGGGGCATTGAGGAAGACTATGAGCCCCTTCCAAAAGAAGAACAAAAATCCAGTTGGGAGTTGCTCAAATCTATTCAGCAAAAAGATATCCTCTTAGGCCTCTTTTTGACCAGCATGACCATTCAAATGATCGCTCAATCTATTTCTCCGATCCTGCCTCTTTATGTGCGAGCTTTGGGACAAAGAGATAATCTGATCTTCGTATCGGGGATGATTGTTTCAGCTATGGGAGTCTCCAGTATGCTCTTTTCAGGTTGGATGGGAAAACTCGGAGACCGAATCGGGAATCACCGGCTCTTATTAATCGCCCTTCTCTATAGTGGCTGTCTCTATATCCTTTGTGCCCAAGCGCAAACACCCCTTCAATTAGGGATTTTACGCTTCCTCTTTGGGATCGGGACAGGAGCCCTACTACCAGGAGTTTCTGCATTATTGAATCGTTTAACCCCTCCTGAAGGGATTTCTCGGATCTTTAGCTACAACCAGCTCTTTTATTACTTAGGTGGTGTATTAGGGCCAATGATGGGATCGAGTATTTTCATGCATTTTGGCTATCATTGGGTATTTTACGGTACAGCCCTTTTGGCCTTTACCGATTTGATGTTCCTCTTATTCTTATTTAGAAAGTATTTGAAAGTGAGAGACGTACGTGCGAATTAAAGTTCAATTGACCTGCACCAGCTGTGGGAGTCAGAATTATTTGACCAGTAAAAATATCAAAACCCATCCTGAAAAGATCGAGGTCTTGAAGTATTGTCCCAAGGAAAGAAAAGTAACCTTACATATTGAATCAAAATGATTTTCATGGTATAATAGTGAAGATTTTAAGGAGTTTTGAATATGAGCGGAGCATTAACAACTATTTTACTAGTATTATCAGTATTGATTATTATCGCAATTTTTATGCAACCAACAAAAAACCAATCGAGCAACGTCTTTGACGCAAGCTCAAATGACTTGTTTGAACGTTCAAAAGCGCGCGGGTTTGAAGCCGTGATGCAGCGTTTAACAGCTATTATGATCTTCTTTTGGTTATTGATCGCGATGATCTTAATGGTACTTTCTAGTAGATAAGATAGGCTCAGACAATGTCTTTGCCTATTTTTATTTTGTAAAACAAAGACACAAGTAGATAGAAAAAGGAGGCTGGATAACCAGCAAATAAATCAATGAAAACAAGTATTAAAGAATATTTACAGGAGCATGACAAAGCCCAGATCAATGATCTGGCAGCAGCTCTAGGAAAGGAAGGGTCTAAGGATTTCCGTGACTTGGTCAAAACCATCTCTCTGATGGAACGCCGTCATGAGTTGAAATTCGAAGATGATGGCTCTCTTCGTTTAGCTCAAAAGAAGGCCCCAGCCATTACCCTCAAGGGGATCTTTCATGCGCATAAGAATGGCTTTGGCTTTGTCAGTTTAGAAGGCGAAGAAGAGGACCTCTTTGTTGGCCGAAATGATGTTAATCACGCTATCGATGGTGACACCGTTGAGATCGTCATTACCAAGGTAGCAGACCGAAACAAGGGAACGGCAGCAGAAGCTAAGATTATTGATGTCTTGGAGCATAGCATCAAAACGGTAGTTGGACAAATCGTTCTGGATGAGGAAAAGCCTAAATATGCCGGCTACATTCGTTCGAAAAATCAAAAGATCAGCCAGCTGATCTATGTGAAGAAGCCAGCCATCCAATTGGAAGGGACCGAAATCCTCAAGGTCGAAATTGATCAATACCCGAGCCGCAAGCACAATTATTTTGTGGCGACGGTGCGGGATGTGGTCGGTCATGTGACAGATCCAGGAATCGATGTTTTGGAAGTGTTAGAATCCATGGACATTGTCTCAGAATTTCCAGAAGAAGTGCTGAAGGAAGCCGAGCAGGTTCCAGATGCACCGTCTGCAAAGGATTTAGAGGGACGCTTGGATCTGCGAGATGAGATCACCTTTACCATCGACGGGGCTGATGCCAAAGACTTGGACGATGCGGTCCATATCAAGTTACTCAAGAATGGCAACTTTGAGCTGGGTGTTCACATCGCAGATGTTTCTTATTACGTTCAGGAAGGTTCAGCACTCGACAAGGAAGCTCTAAATCGGGCGACCTCTGTCTATGTGACCGACCGAGTAGTACCCATGTTGCCAGAGCGTCTCTCCAATGGGATCTGTTCTTTAAATCCGAATGTGGACCGCCTGACCCAGTCTGCCATCATGGAGATTGATCCTCATGGCAAGGTTGTCAAGCATACCATTACCCAAACAGTGATCAACACAACCTTCCGAATGACCTATAGCGACGTCAATGATATCTTAGCGGGAGACGAAGAAAAGGCTCAAACCTTTAAGAAAATTGTCCCAAGTATTCATCAAATGGCCACCTTGCATGGCATTCTAGAAAGCATGCGGATTCGTCGCGGAGCCCTCAATTTTGATACCAATGAGGCTAAAATTCTGGTCAATAAAGAAGGAAAACCGGTCGACATTGTCCTTCGTCAAAGAGGAATTGCCGAGCGGATGATTGAGTCCTTTATGCTGATTGCCAATGAGACAGTGGCGGAGCACTTTACACGAATGAAACTGCCGTTCATCTACCGGATCCACGAAGATCCAAAGGCAGAAAAAGTACAGAAGTTTATCGATTATGCTTCTAGCTTTGGGATCCAGATCTACGGAACGGCTAGTGAGATGAGCCAAGAAGCCCTGCAAGAAATCATGCGCAAGGTCGAAGGAGAACCCTATGCAGATGTCCTTTCGATGATGTTGTTGCGCTCGATGCAACAGGCCCGTTATTCAGAGCACAACCATGGCCACTATGGGCTTGCTGCGGAATATTACACCCACTTTACCAGTCCCATTCGCCGGTATCCAGACCTGATGGTTCATCGAATGGTGCGCGAATACGGTAAATACCAAGAAGTGGCAGAACACTTTGAACAAGTCCTTCCAGACATTGCCAGCCAATCCTCTAGTCGAGAGCGCCGGGCTATTGACGCAGAGCGCGAAGTAGAAGCCATGAAGAAGGCCGAATACATGGAAGACTATGTTGGGGAAGAGTACGATGCCGTGGTTTCCAGTGTGGTTAAATTTGGCCTCTTTGTGGAGTTGCCAAATACGGTTGAAGGCTTGATCCATATTACCAATCTCCCTGAATTCTACCACTTTAATGAACGAGATCTAACCCTTCGCGGGGAAAAATCAGGAGTAACCTTCCGTGTCGGTCAGCAAATCCGGATCAAAGTAGAAAGAGCCGACAAGATGACAGGAGAGATTGATTTCTCTTATATTCCAAGTGAATGGGATGTCGTCGAAACAGGCCTCAAAGCAAAAGTACGTGACCGAGATGGTAATCGCAGGGATCGTAGACGCAAGGACAAAAAAGTTTCTAAGGGATCAACCGCTAGAAAAGATGACAAGCGGAAAGATTCTTCCTCTAAATCCAAAAAGAAAAAAGGGAAGAAACCATTTTACAAGGAAGTAGCAAAGAAAGGAGCCAAACATGGCAAAGGGCGAAGGAAAGGTAGTCGCGCAAAATAAAAAGGCGAGACATGACTACACCATCGTGGATACGATTGAAGCAGGGATGGTGCTGACGGGGACAGAGATCAAAAGTGTCCGTGCAGCACGCATTAACTTGAAAGATGGCTTTGCGCAAGTGAAAAATGGCGAAGTTTGGCTTAGCAATGTCCACATTGCTCCATATGAGGAAGGCAATATCTGGAACCAAGATCCAGACAGTCGTCGCAAGCTCCTTCTTCATAAAAAGCAAATCCAAAAGCTGGACCAAGACACCAAAGGGACCGGAATGACCTTGGTGCCTTTGAAGGTCTATCTCAAGGATGGCTATGCCAAATTGCTTTTGGGGCTTGCTAAAGGGAAACATGATTATGACAAGCGTGAATCCATCAAACGTAGGGAACAAAACCGAGACATCGAACGGGTCATGAAACAATACAATACACGTTAAAGAAAAAGGCAGTTTTGAAACTTGTTTCAGAACTGTCTTTTTTCTTAGAGATGGGCTCTCCTTTTTCCAACTTGTAAAAAGGGGCTTTTTTCTGTATGATAAGGGTAGTGAAAGAAAAAGGAGAAGCAGCATGACACAAAAATTGATCGCTTACAAACGCATGCCTATCTGGACCAAGGATACCATGCCAGAAGCTCTTCAAAGAAAGCACAATACCAAGGTAGGAACCTGGGGAAAGATTACTGTTTTAAAAGGTCAGTTACGATTTATTGAATTGACCGAAGAGGGGGAAGAAATCGCGAGCCACCTCTTTGAAGCAGGAGCAGAGAACCCCATGGCCGAGCCCCAGGCCTGGCACCGTGTGGAAGCAGCGACGGACGATGTGGAGTGGTACTTGGAATTTTACTGTGAGCCAAAAGACTATTTCCCCAAAAAATACAACACCAATCCTGTCCATTCAGAAGTGCTAGAAGCAGTGGGAATTGTCCCAGCTGGAAAGGCACTGGATCTAGGATGCGGGCAAGGACGCAACGCCCTCTTTTTGGCCCAACATGGCTTTGACGTAACAGCTGTAGATCAAAATGAACTGGCTCTTGAAATCTTACAAAGTATTGTCGCTGAGGAAGATCTGGACATGCCAGTGGGCCTCTATGATATCAATGCTGCAGCTCTTACCCAAAACTATGACTTCATCGTATCAACTGTGGTCCTCATGTTTTTAGACGCTGATCGGATTCCAGCGATTATCCGCAATATGCAAGAGCATACCAATCCAGGGGGCTATAATCTCATTGTCTGTGCCATGGATACGGAAGATTATCCTTGCCAGATGCCCTTCTCGTTCACCTTCAAAGAAGGAGAATTGGCGGAGTATTACAAGGATTGGGAATTGGTCAAGTACAATGAAAATCCAGGCCATCTCCATCGGCGAGATGAGAATGGCCATCGGATTCAACTTCGATTTGCAACCATGTTGGCAAAGAAAAAATAAAGAAAAAGCAGGAGCCTAGCATCCTGCTTTTTTGCTTTCTACAAACAAGTTGAACAAGGTGATCTATATGTTGTTCATTTGCCAAAAAGAAAAACCTTCTCCATAAAGGTAGGAAAAGGTTGGGGAATTTAGTTCCAGCTAGCAAAGTCGCAGACGCTGAGAATGATCGTCCCGATTTCGATTGGCTCTTCCTTGGCACCGGATTCTAACCAGGTCACAATCACAGATTCGATTGTAGCGATGAAAATTTCTAGCCCATACTTGTATGGAACTTGAAAGTCTGAAATGATGTGTTCTTTCGCATGGGGAGTATCGTCTAGTGCATGAAGGGTAAAACTTCTTACCAATTTACGGAAGTCCGAGCAACAGGATTGTGACAATGCGTAAATAAAATCATAATTCTCTTTAATAGCGGTTAACACATTGAGAAAGTTTACCTTGACAGGGCTTCCTTCAACGAAGAGGCTATCCAATTCCTGCATCATGTCCATTTTCATTTGCTCAAACATGTCGTATTTATCGACATAGTGCAAGTAGAAGGTCCCGCGGTTAATCCCAGCGGTTTCAGTTAATTGTCGAATAGTGATGCTTTCAAAAGGTTGTTGCAAGAGGAGTTTTGAGAGCGCATTTCGTAAGTCTGACTTGGTTGTTGTTTGTCTTTGGCGTACCATATGTTCCTTTCTGTAGTTGTATCAATCTGTTTCTATTTATTTGACGTTAAAATAATTTATATGTTAAATAATTTTACGACACTAACAAAGAGCATTATACTCCAAAAGAATAAATTAGACAACAATTCTAATTTTTGTACAGATAACGGAAAGTGTACAAAAATTTTACAAGTTTATGAATGACGGGCACTGACAAGATTTTGTGAAAATCTCACAATAATTAGTGATTTAAAATAATTCCCTCCTAAAAAAATGGTCAGGAAATTTTTAGGAAATGGAGGAGCAAGATGGAAAAGGGAGTGTAATCAACCAAAAGAGGCTGGGACAAAAGTCCTAGCCTCTCAATTATTTTTGGATTGTCGAGCAAGACGCAGTGGTTGAGTGGGCTCTACTGCACTGATTTCATCAGCTTTTACAGCCCTACTCAACTGTGCGGAGGTGGGACGACGAAATCGAATTCTAACGAATTACCGATTTCTGTCCCACTCTCTCTTTATTTGATAAAAGTTGTCACGATCAAATTGAAATTTAAGATAGTTAAGACAATCGCAACGAGATAGCCTAAGAAAGTATTCCATTTCGCATTGACATGTTCTCCCATGATTTCCTTGTTGGAGGTGAAATAAACCAGAGGGAAGATGGAGAATGGAAGAGCCGCTGATAGGAAGACTTGAGAGTAGACTAGAAGGTCGTCGAGGACATGTTCCTGATCTCCAAATAAGATCGCAACGATGATGACAGGAAGAAGGGCAATGATCCGAGTCATGAGACGAACGACCCATTGTGGCAGGCGGAATCTCAAGAAACCTTCCATAACGATTTGACCGGTTAGGGTCCCGGTAATGGTTGAATTTTGACCACTGGCTAACAAAGCGATGGCAAAGAGGGTGGACAAGAAGGGACTAGCGATAGCGCCGGCAATATGATTATCTTTGAGGGCATTATACATGCTAGAGAAAGCACCGATCTTATCTCCGTGACCAAAGAAGAGGGCTGCTCCAAGAATCAAGAGGAGGGAGTTGACGACGAAGGCCAAACTCAATTCAATATTTGAATCCCAGGTCATAAAGCGCACTGCCCGTTTGATATCTGCTGGATCTTTGTAGTCCACCTTTCGCGTTTGCGAAATGGAAGAGTGGAGATAGAGGTTGTGGGGCATTACGGTTGCCCCGATGATTCCAAGCGCCAAGGTTAAGGCTTCATTTCCTTTTGGAAGTCCAATTCCTAGCACCTCTTTTTGAGGGAGGAAGCCAGCGAAGATTCCTCCGATATCTGGTTTCGATAGGAATACCAGATAGCCAAAAATTGCAAGGATCGTGAGGATCAAGGTTGATACGATGGCCTCGATCTTTCGAAATCCTAGATGCATGAGTCCTAGTAATAGGAAGACATCAAAGATGGTGATCAGGATGGAAAAGAGCAAGGGCCAGCCAAAGAGGAGGTGAAGGGCAATCCCTGATCCGATGACTTCTGCTAAATCTGTCGCCATCAAGGCAAGCTCAATCACAATCCAAAGGGTATAGCGAAGCCATTTTGGCAAATGATGGGCGGTTGTTTGAGCTAGATCCTTACGATGGACAATCCCAAGTTTACCAGCCATTTGTTGCAACTGCATGGCGATTAAAGACGAGAGAAGAACCACTGATAAGAGGAGGTAACGGTATTGGGCCCCTCCAACGACACTAGTAATCCAGTTTCCCGGATCCATATAGCCGACAGCTACTAGACTTCCTGGCCCTGAAAAGAGCAGGAGAGTCTTCCAAAAAGGGATCCCTTTTGGCACGTCAATAGATTGGTTGATTTCTTGAAGTGATTTCCTTTCAAACTGTTGTAAACTCATAATGAGCCTTCTTTCTAAGAATAAATCAAATTTGTCTCTAATTATAGCATAAAATTTATAATAGTTCATGATAATTTAGGATAACCTTGTTTTATACTACCTCGATTTCTTTGTAATCTATCAGAAAAGGACTATAATATAGATAGGAAGTAGGAGGGAGGAGAGGAAATGGCCTACATCGAAATGCAGCACTGTTACAAGCGCTATACGAGTGGAGAAACAGAAATTTTCGCTAACCAGGATGTTTCCTTTGAGATTGAAAAAGGCGAGTTGGTCATTATTTTAGGGGCGTCAGGAGCTGGAAAATCAACGGTTCTCAATATCTTAGGAGGGATGGACACCAATGACGAGGGTCAGGTTCTGATTGATGGAGTGGATATTGCAAAACTCAATGCCCATCAACGAACCAATTATCGACGAGATGATGTTGGTTTTGTCTTTCAATTTTATAATCTGGTCCCTAATTTGACAGCTAAGGAGAATGTTGAGTTGGCTTCAGAAATTGTTTCTGATGCTCTAGATCCGGAAGCTGTTTTAAAAGAAGTAGGACTTGGCAATCGTCTTGATAATTTTCCTACCCAATTGTCAGGGGGAGAGCAACAACGGGTGGCGATCGCTCGGGCAGTGGCGAAGAACCCTAAAATTCTCCTTTGTGATGAGCCAACGGGAGCCTTGGATTACCAGACGGGTAAGCAAGTATTGGGGATTTTACAGGATATGTCTCGAAAAAAGGGAGCGACGGTCATCATCGTAACCCATAATGGTGCCCTAGCTCCGATTGCAGACCGTGTGATTCGCATGCATGATGCCAAGGTCAAGTCGGTAGAAATCAATGAGCTTCCTCAAGATATTGCTACACTAGAGTATTAGAAGAGGTGGTAGCATGAAACGAAAAGTCTATTGGAAGGATCTATTTGCTTCCTTTACACATTCAAAAGGACGTTTTCTCTCCATCTTAACCTTGATGTTGTTGGGAAGCTTGGCCTTGGTAGGCCTAAAGGTGACCACTCCAAATATGCACCGAACGGCTAACCAGTTTATTCAGCAACAAAAGATGCTAGATCTTGCTGTCATGGGGGACTTGGGATTAGACCAGGCAGACCAAGAGGAACTTTTAGGAGTCAAAGGAGCGCGTGTCGAATTTGGTTTACTGCTAGATCTGACAGTGAGAGGAACAGGAAAGGCAATTCGACTTTTTTCTGCCCCAAAAAGTCTTTCTTCTTTTCGTGTGACCAAGGGGCGCCTGCCCCAAAAAGAAGGGGAACTGGCCCTAGCAAATTTTTGGGAGGATCGCTATCAGATAGGGGATACCCTCACACTTGAAGAAAAGGCTGGAACGCGCTCTAGTTTAAAGCGAAAGCAATTCACCATTGTTGGTTTTGTTCAATCCTCTGAGATGTGGTCTCAAAAGAATTTAGGCACTGCCATGAGTGGCAGTGGAAATCTAGATGCCTATGCACTAGTTTCAAAAGAGGTCTTTACGACTAAACTTCCCGCGATGGCGCGGATCCAGTTTGATGATCTGAAGTCTTTAGATTCTTTTTCGCAAGTCTACCAAAAAGGGCTCAAAGCTCATCAAGAAGAGTTAGAAAAACTTCTGAAAGACAATGGAAAGGCCCGCTATCAAAGACTCAAGCAGGAGGCGGATGGGCAGATTCAAAAAGGCCAGAAAGAACTCAGTCGTGCCGAGGAAACACTCCAGTCAGCTAAAAATCAGATCGATCAGGCTCAAAAACAATTAGACTTGCAGGAGGCCCAGTTCAAGAAATTAGCTCCATTTCTGCCAGCTAAAGAGCAAGTAGCCAGTCAAGAAAAGCTCCATCAAGCCCAAGAACAAATTGATCAGAAAAAGAAGGACTGGACTGCAGGTGAAACGGAGCTCGCAAAAAAAGAGGAGGAGCTGAAAAAAGCGCAAAGGGAGCGAGATCAGCTGGAAATTCCAACTTATCATGTCTATGACCGCAAGACCATGCCAGGTGGACAAGGTTACTTGATGTATAGCAATGCTAGTAGTAGTATTTCCGCTGTCGGAAATATTTTTCCAGTCGTTCTTTATCTGGTAGCCGCCATGGTGACCTTTACCACGATGACCCGCTTTGTCGATGAAGAGCGGACCAATGCAGGTATATTTAAGGCACTGGGCTATCGTACCAAGGATATCATTCTCAAATTTGTCCTCTATGGATTCTTTGCAGGGACGATCGGGACCCTACTAGGAACCCTGCTGGGCCATTATTTCCTATCGGGGATCATTTCCAACATTATTACGCAAGGGATGGTGATTGGAGAGAGCAGAGAGTATTTTTATGGGGATATGACTCTGATTGCGCTCGGACTGTCTTTCGTCGCGAGTGTGCTTCCGGCTTACTGGGTTTCGCGTAAGGAATTAAAAGAAGAAGCCAATCTGTTATTACTGCCCAAACCACCGGTATCTGGTTCGAAGATTTTCCTGGAGCGTCTCCAGTTTATTTGGAAGCGTCTGAGTTTCACCCACAAGGTCACTGCTCGTAATCTCTTTCGTTACAAACAACGGATGCTGATGACCATATTTGGAGTGGCAGGTTCTGTTGCTCTCCTCTTTGCAGGGCTAGGGATTCAATCTTCTGTAGGAGGGGTTTCTAAACGCCAATTTCAAGAGATCCTATCCTATGAGTTGATTGTAGCCAAAAAACCCAATGTATCAAGCCAAGAAAGCAAGGAACTAACCAATCGTCTGGCAAAATCAGATATCAAAGATTATCGAGCCATTTATAGTAAGGTCATCGAAGCTTCTTTAAAGGGTGGACGCGACAAGCAGACCATTACGATGATGGTTACGGATCGTGCAGGTTTTTCTCCCTTTGTCAGCCTGCGTTCTCTCAAGCAAGGAGAGCCCTTGTCTCTCAAGAAAGGGGTTATCATCAGTAGTAAGCTAGCACAACTAGCCCGAGTTACAGTTGGCGATCGACTGACCTTAGATGACCATACTTTTAAGGTAGCAGGGATCACTGAAAATTATGTCGGCCATTTTGTCTATATGGATCAGGCAAGTTACCAAAAAATCTACGGAAAGCGGACTTCAGCAAATAGCTATTTGCTGCAGTTGAAAAATCCTTCTACACGACAAGTGCAGGCTGTTAGTCGGGATATGATGAATCTTGCAGCTGTGAAGGCGGTTAGTCAGAACGCTTCGATGATTTCCCTCTTTAACTCAGTTGCCAAATCTTTGGACACCACTATGATGATTCTAGTAGTCGTATCGATCTTGCTAGCTATCGTGATCTTGTATAATTTAACCAATATCAATGTGGCAGAGCGGATCCGTGAATTATCGACCATTAAGGTCTTAGGATTCCATAATAAGGAAGTGACGCTCTATATTTACCGCGAAACCATCTTATTGTCTATCATAGGGATCCTCATGGGATTAGTGGGTGGTTATTATCTTCATCAATTCCTCATTGCAATGATTGCACCAGATGCCATTCTCTTTTACCCTAAAGTGGGACTTAGCGTTTTTCTCTTTCCTGTCGGAGGAATGCTCCTTCTCTTGCTCCTGTTAGGAATTTATGTTGACCATTATCTCCGAAAAGTAGACATGCTCGAAGCTCTCAAATCAGTAGACTAAGATACAAAGAGTTGGAGGCGTGTTCGTTTATAAGATACAAAGCCCGTAGCTGATAGCGACAAAATGAGCCCTCTAACCTTATTTTTCATTTCGAGCAGCACAGAATTCTCATAAAACTTTCACCTCAGGGTGGAAGTTTTTCTTCTCTTTGTTATAATGGAGAGTAGGAGAAGATCATGACTAAAATTGCTTTACTTTCAGATATTCATGGAAATACGACAGCTTTGGAAGCTGTCCTAGAGGATAGTCGAAAAGCCAAGGTGGATGAATATTGGCTCTTGGGAGATAGTTTGATGCCTGGAACAGGCAGACGCGCTCTTTTGGAGCTGTTAGAGGAGCTTCCTATTACGGTGAAAGTCCTTGGAAACTGGGAAGATAGTCTTTGGCGCGCCATGAGGGGGATGTTGGATGAGACTAGACCAAGTCATCGCTACCTTATGCGCCAGTGTCAATATATTCTTGAAGAAATCACGCCTCAGGAAATTGAAGCCATGCAGGAAATGCCCATGCAGGTCCATAGAGAAATCGCCGGTTTAAAGATCGGCATTACCCACCACTTACCCGATAAGAATTGGGGTCGGGAATTGATCCACATTGGTGAGCAGAAGGATTTTGATCGCTTGGTGACAAACCCGTCTTGTGATATTGCAGTTTACGGACACATTCACCAGCAGTTTTTTCGCTACGGGACAGGAGGAGAACTGATCATCAATCCTGGGTCGATCGGTCAACCTTTCTTTTTGGAAAAGAATCTTCGCAAGGATCTTCGGGCCATGTATGCCATTCTTGAATTTGATCAAACGGGGCTAAAAGATATCGATTTTAAACGGGTGGATTATGATGTGCAAAAAGAACTTCAACTGGCAAAAGACCTCCATCTTCCTTATTATCAAGTGTATTATGAAAGTTTGGTCAATGGCATTCATCATACCCACAATCATGAGCTACTTCATGAGATTGAGCAGAGAGAAGGTCATGATCGAGAAATCGATGCTTGGTTAGAGGACTTTTTTCAATAGTGTAACTGTTGACATTACAACAAAAACTAGTATAATAAGGGTAGTAAGAGTCATCTGTTGACAATCGTCCAATGGATGTCACTTTCAGAACAGGCAGAAAGGAGAAAAGACATGCAAATTTCGAGTCGCTTTACCATTGGAACCCATGTACTAGTGATGATTGCCCTAAAAGGGGACTGTACCAAGGTGACCAGTGATATGATTGCTGAGAGTGTTGGGGTGAACCCGGTCATTATTCGAAAGACCTTGTCTCAGTTAAAGAAAGCGGGATTGATCCATGTAGCGCGTGGGACAGGAGGAGCTGAACTCGCTAAAGCAGCCGATGAGATCAGTCTGCTGGATATCTATCAAGCGGTCGAATGCTTAGGTTCGACAGGCCAATTATTTGGTTTCCATGAAAACCCCAATCCAAATTGCCCAATAGGTCACAATATCCATCATGTCTTAGATGGGAAGCTCGAAGACATTCAGACTGCTATGGAAAAAGAGATGGCTCAAACCAGCCTAAAAGAAGTCGTAGAAGACGCGCAGAAAAGAATGGACCTCGAATCGGTTTCATAAGAAAAAAGAGAGTGGGACAGAAATCGGTCATTCGTTAGAATTCGATTTCGTCGTCCCACCTCCGAACAGTTGAGTAGGCTGTAAAAGCTGATAAAATCAGCGCAGTATAGACTACTCAACCACTGCGTCTTGTTCGACAATCCAAAAACAATTAAGAGGCTAGGACTTTTGTCCCAGCCTCATTTTTTATATTTATTGACGAAACATTCTGTTTGCTGCGACTTGGATCTACAAAAGGATTAGTCAAAGTAAAGCAAGTCTTTGCTGGTTTCTGTAAAGAGTCCAAAGCCGTCTTTTGTCACATAGCCGCAGTCTTCGATACGGACTCCGACTTTACCTGGAATATAGATCCCTGGTTCGACTGAGAAGCACATGCCTTCTTCAAGTACCAGGTCATTTCCTTCCATAATAGAAGGAAATTCATGCACATCCATACCGATACCGTGTCCAAGGCGGTGGTTGAAGTATTCACCATAGCCAGCTTTTTCGATGACGCTCCGTGCAGCACGGTCAACGTCATGTGCGGTTACACCAGGTTTGATCATATCGATGGCTGCTTGTTGAGCTTCTAACGTCAAGTGGTAGATTTCTTTTTTGAAATCATCCGGTTTTCCAACCGCGACGGTACGGGTCATATCTGATGCATAACCATTGACCATACAGCCAAGGTCAAAGAGCAAGAGAGCATTGTTTTCGACTTTATTGCTTCCAGGAATTCCGTGTGGGTTAGCTGCATTATTTCCCGTCAAGACCATGGTTTCAAAGCTCATTTCATAGCCCAAGCGTTTGATACCAAAGTCGATTTCTGCTACGATATCAGTTTCAGTTTTATCCAGTGAGATGGCGTCGAATCCCATATTGACAGCCTTATCTGCATATTGACCAGCCACCAACATTTTTTGGATCTCATCAGCAGATTTGATCAAGCGCATCCGGTTAATCCGTGGTGTCAAGTTGGTGAATTGAGCTTGTTCAAAGACTGTGCGCAAGCCATTGTATTTGGTAAGGATCAAGTTATCATATTCAAGTGCAACGGTTTTGGCATCGGGTTTTGCGATAGCTCCTTTAATCTTTTCCCATGGGTTTTCAGAATCCACATAGCCAACCACTTGGAAATCGACAACTGCAGTCGCCCGTTCCACTTCAAGTGCAGGAACGAAGAGAAGGGGTTCGTGGTCTGTATAGACGAACAAGAAGAGTTGGCGTTCGTGGGGATCACTGTAAAATCCAGTCAGGTAATTGATCGTGACAGGATCAGATACAACAGCGACGTCTGTTTTTTCAGTTTCAAGAAAATCGACGATTTGATCTAATTTAGACATAATGCTACCTTCTTTCTATGGATCTATTTTGTCAAATTTTCCCTAAAAAAGCAAGAGTTTACAAAATTTTACCAAAATACTTGAAAGTGTTTACAATCCATGATAAAATAGGATTAATTAGAGAATGAAAACGAAATTTTCAACAATGAAAGGAAATCTTATGAATACAGACGATACAGTAACGATTTATGATGTCGCCCGTGAAGCAGGGGTTTCAATGGCAACCGTTAGTCGTGTAGTGAATGGAAATAAGAACGTTAAAGAAAATACACGTAAAAAAGTTTTGGAAGTGATCGAACGCTTGGATTACCGTCCAAATGCTGTTGCGCGTGGTCTTGCCAGCAAGAAAACCACAACGGTCGGTGTTGTGATTCCAAACATTACCAACAGCTATTTCTCTACCTTGGCTAAAGGGATTGATGACATTGCGGAAATGTACAAGTACAACATCGTCCTTGCAAATAGCGATGAAGACGATGACAAAGAAGTTTCAGTAGTAAACAACCTCTTTTCAAAACAAGTGGATGGAATCATTTTCATGGGCTATCACTTGACAGAAAAGATTCGCTCAGAGTTTTCACGCTCTCGGACGCCAGTCGTCCTTGCTGGGACAGTCGATGTAGAACACCAATTACCAAGTGTCAATATCGACTACAAGCAAGCGACTGTTGATGCTGTTGCACAATTGGCAAAACACAATAAGAAGATTGCTTTTGTAAGTGGCCCATTGGTGGATGATATCAATGGAAAAATCCGTTTGGCTGGCTATAAAGAAGCTTTGAAAACGAAAAAATTGAGCTACAGCGAAGGACTTGTCTTTGAATCGAAATACCGTTATGATGAAGGTTACAACTTGGCAGAACGTATCATTGCGTCAAAAGCAACAGCTGCTTTTGTAACAGGTGATGAATTGGCTGCAGGTCTCTTGAACGGCTTGTCTGATCACGGTATCAAAGTACCAGAAGACTTTGAAATCATTACTAGTGATGATTCACAAGTAACTCGTTACACACGTCCAAATCTATCAACGATTGGCCAACCTTTGTATGACCTTGGTGCGATCAGTATGCGCATGTTGACCAAGATCATGCATAAAGAAGAGTTGGAAGAACGCGAAGTACTGTTGTCTCATACGATCAACCAACGTGGAACGACCAAAAAATAAGGATTAGTAGACTAGAGTCTCGACATGGGAAGACGTGTCTACTAGTCTGAGAGGCTAGAACAGAACTGTTCTAGCCTCTTTTTTATACTGCAAACAGGTAGAGACTTGCTGGGCACTCTTTATTTCGGTATAATAGAAGGTATGAAAGTTTTACTGTATTTAGAAGGAAAATCCGTATTACAAAAATCAGGAATTGGTCGAGCCTTGCAGCATCAAATGCATGCGCTGGATTTGGCTGGGATTCCGTATACGACAGATATTTTAGGAGATTATGATGTGGTGCATATCAATACCTATGGCCCACGGAGTTTCCTTTTGCTCCATGCAGCAAAGCGTCGTGGAAAGAAAGTCATCATGCATGGCCATTCAACCCGTGAGGATTTTGAAAATTCCTTTATCGGGTCTAACTTTTTTGCGCCCTTGTTTGGGAAGTATTTGGCTCACATGTACCAAAAGGCAGACTATGTGATCACGCCATCTGAGTATTCCAAACACCTGATTCAGTCTTATGGGGTGACCACACCGATTATCGCGGTTTCCAATGGAATTGATTTGGAAAAATACAAGAAGGATCCGAAAAAAGAAGAAGTCTTTCGCAAGCATTTTAATATCCAAGAAGGCCAAAAGGTTGTCATCTGTGCAGGGCTTTATTTTAAACGCAAAGGGATTGAAGATTTCGTAGAAGTGGCTCGTCGCATGCCGGATGTGCGCTTTATCTGGCTAGGTTCTATCAACAAATGGATCATTCCGCGTAAGATTCGTCGTATCGTGGAAAAGGATCATCCAAGTAATGTGGAATTCCCTGGCTACTTCAAGGGAGCGGTCTTCCAAGGGGCCATGACGGGTTCAGATGCTTTCTTCTTCCCATCTTATGAAGAAACAGAAGGAATCGTTGTTTTGGAAGCCTTGGCCAGTCATCAGCACACGGTCTTGCGGGATATTCCAGTATACAATGGCTGGATCGACGAGACGTCTTCTGAATTGTGCCATAATGTAGACGAATTTGTGGATTCCTTGAACAAGGTCTTGAACGGACAAGTAGACAAGCGGGAGGCGGGCTACAAGGTCGCTGAAAGTCGTTCGATCGACTTAGTGGCTTATCAATTGGTCGAAGCCTATCAAACAGTTTTGGAGATGTAAGATGCGTGTAGGGTTATTTACAGATACCTATTTCCCGCAAGTTTCGGGAGTGGCGACCAGTATTCGGACGCTCAAAACAGAATTAGAAAAATTGGGTCACACGGTCTTTATCTTTACGACAACGGATAAAGATGTCAACCGCTATGAAGATTGGCAGATCATTCGGATTCCAAGTGTGCCTTTCTTCGCCTTTAAGGACCGCCGCGTTGCATATCGTGGCTTCTCAAAGGCGCTTGCCATTGCCAAGCAATACCAGCTGGATATTATCCATACCCAGACTGAGTTTTCACTGGGCCTTTTGGGAGTTTGGATTGGACGCGAGTTGCGGATTCCAGTCATTCATACCTACCATACCCAGTATGAGGACTATGTCCGCTATATTGCGAGAGGCATGGTCATTCGCCCAAGTATGGTCAAATACATTGTGAGAAGTTATATGAATGATCTGGACGGTGTCATCTGCCCAAGCGAGATCGTCTATGACTTGCTCCAAAAGTACAAGGTCAAGGCAGAAAAACGCATTATTCCGACAGGGATTGATTTGGCCAAGTTTGACCGGCCAGAAATCACTCCGATAGAGACAGCCGCTCTTCGTGAAAAATATGAAGTCGCAGAAGATGAAACGCTTTTATTGAGCTTGTCGCGGGTCTCTTATGAAAAAAATATTCAGGCTGTCATTGCGGCCCTTCCTGATGTCCTTCAAGCCAATTCTAAAGTTAAGTTGATCGTGGCTGGAGATGGTCCTTATTTGGATGATTTGAAAAAACAAGCGGCGAAACTTGGCGTATCAGATGCTATTGTCTTTACAGGGATGATCCAGCCAAATGAGACAGCTCTCTACTATAAGGCGGCTGACTTCTTTATTTCAGCTTCAACGAGTGAGACGCAAGGGTTGACCTATTTAGAGAGTATTGCGAGTGGTACCCCGATCATCGCTCATGGCAATCCTTATCTCGATCATGTGATTGATGATCCTATGTTTGGAAAGCTCTTTTATGAGGAGAGCGATCTGGCACAAGCGATTCTTGAAGCGATTGATGAGATGCCTGCAATCGATGAGACCAAGTGGGCAGAAAAGATTGATGATATTTCTGCAGCAACTTTTGGCCGTCGGGTCTACGAATTTTACCTGGATAAAATCATCTCGAAAGACTTTTCAAATGATTTGAATCCTGAGCAAAGTCGGGTTAAGCGGATGTCTAAGACCATTGTGAAAATCCCGACCAAGGTGATTGCTCTTCCGGTCAATGGATCTGTGAAGATGATGAAGGCTTCGGTCAAACAAGTGAAGAAAATCCGTAAAATCACGCATTTCTTTGATTGAAAACGAAACTTTTTCTTGCAAAATTTTTCAATCGTGCTATAATAACTGACAGAGACATATCAAATCTAGGAAATCTGATAGAGAGCGCGTGGGGCTGGAAATCGCGTAGAGGATAGGTTTGGGACTACTCGTGATTCTTTTATGCAAACATAAAACGGTGGCTACGTTAGAGCCAATCAGAGGTGTCCCTCTTTTTTGAGGAACATAAATGAAGGTGGAACCACGTTGCGACGTCCTTTCGAGGAGGTCGCTTTTTTGATTTCTTAATGAAGAAATCTAAAGAAGAGACGATTCCAATGTTCAAAGATACCTCCCACCCATTTAGCTACTAAAAACTTTATAAGGAGAACATCATGATTAAGATTACTTTCCCAGATGGCGCTGTTCGTGAATTCGATTCTGGCGTTACTACTTTTGAAATTGCCCAATCTATCAGCAATTCTTTGGCTAAAAAAGCTCTTGCTGGTAAATTCAACGGCAAATTGATTGACACAACTCGTGCCATCACCGAAGATGGAAGCATTGAAATCGTGACACCTGATCACGAAGATGCTCTTCCAATCTTGCGTCACTCAGCGGCTCACTTATTTGCCCAAGCTGCTCGTCGCCTCTTCCCAGACATTCACTTGGGTGTTGGTCCAGCGATCGAAGATGGTTTCTACTACGATACAGACAACCAAGCGGGTCAAATCTCTAACGAAGACCTTCCCCGTATCGAAGAAGAAATGAAGAAAATCGTGAAAGAAAACTTCCCATCTATTCGTGAAGAAGTGACCAAAGATGAAGCGCGTGAAATCTTCAAAAATGATCCATACAAATTAGAATTGATTGAAGAACACTCAGAAGACGAAGGTGGATTAACGATCTACCGTCAAGGTGAATACGTTGACCTTTGCCGTGGCCCACACGTCCCATCAACTGGTCGCATCCAAATCTTCCACCTTCTTAACGTTGCTGGTGCTTACTGGCGTGGTAATAGCGACAACGCGATGATGCAACGGATCTATGGTACAGCTTGGTTTGATAAGAAAGACTTGAAGAACTACCTTCAAATGCGTGAAGAAGCTAAGGAACGTGACCATCGTAAACTTGGTAAAGAGCTTGATTTGTTCATGATTTCTCAAGAAGTTGGTCAAGGTCTTCCATTCTGGTTGCCAAATGGTGCGACCATCCGTCGTGAGTTGGAACGCTACATCGTTGATAAAGAAGTAGCAGCAGGCTACCAACACGTCTACACTCCACCAATTGCTTCTGTAGAACTGTATAAAACTTCAGGTCACTGGGATCACTACCGTGAAGACATGTTCCCACCAATGGATATGGGAGATGGAGAAGAGTTTGTTCTTCGTCCAATGAACTGCCCTCACCACATTGAAGTCTACAAACACCATGTGCATTCTTACCGTGAATTGCCAATCCGTATCGCTGAAATCGGGATGATGCACCGTTATGAAAAATCTGGTGCCCTTACAGGACTTCAACGTGTGCGTGAAATGTCTCTGAATGATGGTCATACCTTTGTGGCTCCAGAACAAATCGAGGAAGAATTCAAGAAGATCCTTCAATTGATCATCGATGTGTATGAAGACTTTAACTTGATAGATTACCGTTTCCGCTTGTCTTACCGTGATCCTGAAGACAAACACAAATACTTTGATAACGATGAAATGTGGGAAAATGCTCAACGCATGTTGAAAGCAGCCGTTGATGATATGGGTGTTGAGTACTATGAAGCTGAAGGGGAAGCAGCCTTCTACGGACCAAAATTGGATATCCAAGTGAAAACAGCTCTTGGTAAAGAAGAAACTCTTTCTACTATCCAATTAGACTTCTTGCTTCCAGAACGCTTTGATCTTCATTACATTGGAGCAGACGGAGAAGAACACCGTCCAGTTATGATCCACCGTGGGGTTATCTCAACCATGGAACGCTTCACAGCGATCTTGATTGAAAATTACAAGGGTGCCTTCCCAACCTGGCTTGCGCCACACCAAGTAACCCTCATCCCAGTATCGAACGAAAAACACGTGGACTACGCTTGGGAAGTAGCTAAGAAACTTCGTGATCGTGGTGTTCGTGCCGATGTGGATGAACGCAATGAAAAAATGCAGTTCAAGATCCGTGCTTCTCAAACACAAAAGATTCCTTACCAATTGATCGTTGGGGACAAGGAAATGGAAGAGCAGGCTGTAAACGTTCGCCGTTATGGTCAAAAAGAAACAGAAACCATGCCGGTAGATGCATTTGTAGAATTGATTCTTGCAGATATTGCAAATAAATCCCGTGTTGAGAAATAAAACGATCACAGTCTGAAAAATATTTATTAGTAAGAAAAAGCAACAACTATTTCAGTTGTTGCTTTTTCTATTTTGTTTCACCTGAGCCAGTAGTGATCGGTCAAACCACCATAAATAGTATCCTCATCAACAATCCTTTCTATCCATTAACTTTTGGATATAGGATATCCTCCCAAGATTTGCTTCCATGAGTTAGATAAGTTGACTATCCTCAGTCCTTGTCTGCTTCATTTTCTTTTACGAGATCGTTTTGTGAATCTTTTTCAGAGAGTTTTTGATCGATATACTTGTCAATGTTTTCGTAAAATTCCTTGGTCGTCTCACTGTCTAATTTTGTCGAATTATGGACTTGATTGACTTTCAATTGAACAGATTGAATACCGTAAGAGTCTTGTTTTTGGCGAATGGTTTCTAATTCTTCTTCTGAAATCGGATCTCCAACAACTGTCAAGACCAATTCATTGCTACTTGACTTGTAGACTTGATTAATGATCGTATGATTGGCAAACTCTTTTCCTACAAACTGTTTGATCCCTTCTTTTCGTGCTTGATCCATCGTCAGAGTGACTGCTGAATAGCTGGCTGGAAGAACCAATAATACAATCAAGGAGATCAACCCAATTCTCATTTTCATGTTTAGCTCTTTAAATGAACTTAAGGGAGATTGTCTCATCATAATTCTTGTTCCAACAATATTGATTAGCATGATAAAGACACAGTTGATCAAGAAAAGATAGAGAGCCCCAAATAAAAATCGTACATTTCCATTAGCTAAACCATAGCCTGCAGTGCAGATAGGTGGCATCAGAGCTGTTGCAATAGCTACTCCTGGCACGATATTGTTTGCTTCTTTTTTTCTTGAACCAATGACACCTGCTATCCCACCCGCAATAGCAATGAGAACATCCCAAATGGTTGGAGAGGTTCGTGCAATCAATTCGCTACTTGCATAAGATAAGGGAGAAATCCAGAAATATAGAGTCGAGACAAGCAAACTGACCAATACTTGAGTAAATAAAACCCCTAGAGATTGCTTGATTAAACGCGTATCAAAAATAGCTAAACCAAACCCCAGTCCAATAATCGGTGTCATAAGAGGGGAAATCAGCATGGCTCCAATAATGACAGCTGTTGAATTCATATTTAGACCTATAGAGGCAATAAAAATCGAACACATCAAAATCACTGTATCTCTTAATCGAACATGAAGGTCATCATATAGTTTCTCGCGGAATTCACGTGTTGAATAGTTTCCGGACATTGGTTACTCCTTTTATTTCATATAATCTTGTTTCTGCATGGATGATGGTAGAGAGACTTCTGTCCAAACTGACATGTTTTTAATTCTCATTTGTAATTCTTTTGAACATTATCTTTTAAATATCCATCAGTCCATCCTGCATATTATATCAAAAATTTTACAGTCTTTCTCTGAAGAAATCTATCAATTGAACAGATAGAGAAAGTCAGAAATTTTAGATTCCTTATTCAAAGAAGGAGAACGGTATCTCCTCTGAAAGTAGATACCGTTTTAATGTTTAAAGATGATGAGTTTGTAGCAGCAATCCTAGCTGATATCTCCAACAAATCACGTGTTGAGAAATAATGAAAAAATAAAAAGATTGAGATGTAACGATCTCATTCTTTTTGCTTTGTCTTATTGGAAAGTCCAGCAATTGAGACTCCACATTTCTTCATAAGTTTGATATAATAAGAAGATAGAGATTGATAAGGAAAAGTATCATTAGAAACAGGTATGTAAGATGAAAAAAATATTAGTAGTTGATGATGAAAAACCAATTTCAGATATTATCAAATTTAACATGGCAAAAGAAGGCTATGAGGTATTGACAGCCTTTGATGGTCGGGAAGCTTTAGAGGTCTTTGCGGCTGAAAATCCGGATATTATTATTCTTGATTTGATGTTGCCAGAGATTGATGGTTTGGAAGTGGCGCGTACCATTCGTAAGACTAGCAATGTGCCGATCATTGTCCTATCTGCTAAGGATACGGAATTTGATAAGGTCATCGGGCTTGAAATCGGTGCGGATGACTATGTGACCAAACCCTTCTCGAATCGGGAATTGCAAGCGCGTGTGAAAGCCTTGTTGCGTCGTTCTGAGTTTGCGGCTGATCCTCAGCTTGAAAATGATGCCGATACGGAAATTGTCATTGGTGATCTTCACATTCTTCCAGATGCCTTCTTGGTTCAAAAAGGCAACAAAGAATTGGACTTGACCCATCGCGAATTTGAATTGCTCTATCACCTTGCGACCCATGTCGGTCAAGTGATGACCCGTGAACACCTTCTTGAGACGGTGTGGGGCTATGATTACTTTGGTGATGTTCGGACAGTGGACGTGACAGTTCGTCGTTTGCGTGAAAAAATCGAGGACACACCGGGACGTCCAGAATATATCTTGACCCGCCGTGGTGTCGGATATTATATGAGAAACAATGATTGATCAACTAAAACAATTTGTAATGTCGTCGAACTTTGTCTTTGTTCTGATTACGGTTGGGTTTATCATTGTGGTAGCCTTGCTTTTGCTAGAAAACCGTAGGGACAATATCAAGCTCAGACAATTAAACGCCAAAATTAAGGATCTGATTGCAGGGGACTATTCCGAAGTGGTCGACATGCAAGGAAGTCCAGAACTGACAGATATGACCAATAGCATTAATGATCTGTCGGAGGTTATTCGCCTGACGCATGAAAACTTGGAACAAGAAACCAAGCGTTTGACCAGTATCCTTTCTTACATGACAGACGGGGTGCTTGCGACCAATAGACGTGGTCAGATCATCATGGTCAATGAAATGGCAGCCAAGCAATTGAATGTTAATCCAGATGAGGTGCTCAATACCAGTATTCTGGATTTGCTTTCGATTGGAGACGAGTATGATCTGCGCAGCTTGATTACAGAAGTACCAGAATTGACCATCGATTCCCAGGATGAAAATGGGGAATACTTAAGTCTTCGTGTGCGCTTTGCCTTGATTCGTCGCGAGTCAGGTTTTATCTCTGGTCTGGTAGCTGTCTTGCACGATACGACAGAGCAGGACAAGGAAGAGCGGGAGCGTCGCCTCTTTGTTTCCAATGTGAGTCATGAATTACGGACTCCTTTGACCAGTGTGAAATCCTATCTGGAAGCCCTTGACGATGGCGCTTTGTCAGAACCAGTAGCACCAGATTTTGTCAAGGTTTCACTCAATGAAACCAACCGCATGATGCGCATGGTCACAGATCTATTGAGCTTGTCTCGAATCGATAATGAAACCAGTCAGTTGGACATCGAGTTGACCAACTTTACGGCTTTTATCACCTTTATTTTAAACCGGTTTGATAAGATCAAGAGTCAATCGCAAGAAGATACCAAGAAGTATGAACTGATCCGGGAATACCCGATCACTCCGATCTGGGTGGAAATTGATACGGATAAAATGACCCAGGTGATCGATAATATCTTGAACAATGCCATCAAGTACTCACCTGATGGTGGAAAGATCAAGGTAGGGATGAAAACGACAGATGCTCAGTTGATTATCTCTATCTCAGATGAGGGCTTGGGGATTCCCAAGAAAGACTTGCCACGTATTTTTGATCGCTTTTACCGAGTGGATAAGGCGCGTAGCCGGGCCCAAGGTGGGACTGGTCTAGGCTTAGCCATTGCTAAGGAGATCGTTAAGCAACACAAAGGCTTTATTTGGGCCAAGAGTGAATATGGCAAGGGATCTACCTTTACCATTGTCTTGCCGTACGACAAAGATGCTATTAAAGACGACTGGGATACAGAAGAGGAAGAATAAGGAGTCAATGACAGAAGAGGGATTTAAGTATAGTATTTTAGCTTCAGGTTCTAGTGGGAATTCTTTCTACCTTGAGACGCCAAAGAAAAAACTGCTTATTGATGCAGGGTTATCAGGGAAAAAGATTACGGGACTATTGGCTGAAATTGATCGCAAACCAGAAGACTTAGATGCCATTTTGATTACGCACGAACACTCAGACCATATCCATGGTGTGGGTGTTTTAGCGCGGAAATATGGCATGGATCTATATGCTAATGAAGCAACTTGGAAGGCCATGGAAGGCACCAAGTATCTAGGCAAGGTCGATGATGCTCAAAAGCACATTTTTGAAATGGGGAAGACCAAGACATTTGGCGATATTGATATCGAAAGTTTTGGGGTCAGTCACGATGCTGCTGCCCCTCAATTCTATCGCTTTATGAAGGATGGCAAGAGCTTCGTCATGCTGACGGATACGGGCTATGTGAGTGATCGCTTGGCAGGAATCGTCGCAGATGCTGATGGCTATCTGATTGAGTCCAACCATGATGTAGAGATCCTTCGAGCAGGTTCGTATGCGTGGCGCTTGAAGCAGCGGATCTTGTCAGACCTAGGCCACCTTTCTAACGAAGACGGTGCGGATGCCATGATCCGAACCTTGGGAAATCGCACCAAGAAGATTTATCTGGGACATTTGTCAAAAGAGAACAATATCAAAGAATTGGCCCATATGACTATGGAGAATCAACTGGCTCGAGCAGATCTAGCTGTTGGCCATGATTTTGAGGTGCTAGATACCTCGCCAGATACCGCGACCCCTTTGACGAAGATATAAGATAGAAAACCACCTTCGGGTGGTTTTTTATCTGCCTATTTGAGGAAATCTATATCTAGTAATGAATTTGCTCTTTACCCAAAATTCGTGTATGATAGGAAAGAACGAATTCTGAGTGAGAATCACGAAAGTAGAGGAGAGATAATAAATGAAAAAAATGATGTTATTACTGGCTGGTTTGGTTGCTTTAACTGCTTGTAGTCAGTCTAAGCAAGCTACGAAAGAGTCGACTTCCAATCAAACGACGAAGGAAACAAAAATATCAGAGTCTTCTAAAGATAAAGAAGAAAAAGGTTTGAAATTTGTAGTAGCACCTCAGTATGAAGGTAAAACGTCTGATCTCATCGAGCTAGGAAAAAAATTGGTCAAGGAACATCCTGAACTCGGAAGTGAAGGTAATATGGCGCTCTACTTCACGGGAGCTATTTCTGAAGGAAGAGCTGCACTCATGCTGGTCAATAAGACAGATGTAGATATCAAGAAAGATTTAAATTTTTCAATTACGTGGTCTTATGATAGCAAGACTATTTTTGAGAATCAAAAGGTTAGCTATTTCATCAAAGATAGTGGTGAATTACCCTCTCATACAGCAACTATGATATTATTACCATTGAACGAGGAGCAAATGAAGATTGTCGATGGAATGTCAAACCCATCTAAGATGAAGCTTCAAATGTCAGACGTGAACGCTGTAGAGTGATAGCAAAAAATGAATCATACAAAGGAGAAGTAAATGCGCCTTGTTTATCTTACGATTGGTTTTGTGTCTTTGGGATTAGGAATTATTGGGATTCCTTTACCGATTTTACCGACGACTCCCTTTTTACTGCTATCGATGGCCTGCTTTGCTAAAAGTTCCAAACGCTTTGAAACCTGGCTCTACCAAACCAAGCTTTATCAAACCTATGTAGCGGATTACCGAGAGACCAAATCGATTGCCAAAGAACGGAAGAAATGGATCCTTCTTCAGATCTACATTCTGATGGGGATTTCGATCTATCTGGCACCGATTATTTGGGTGAAGCTTGCTCTAGGTGCTTTGACGATTTTTATCACCTATTATCTCTTAAAAGTGATTCCCAATAAGTCCGAAAATCAAACAGAAGAAGATCCTGATTAAAATTGGAGAATTCAGGCCCTAGAACTAGGAAAAGAAGTGCGTTCGTGCTTCTTTTTTGGTATACTTAAAGGTATGAATTTATTAGAAAGTAGGCTTCCCATGGAGAAATTACAAACCCTGTTATCGGAACGGTTTCAGATCGTTTTTTCAGATAGCAGTTTATTAGATACAGCTTTTACACACACCTCTTATGCCAATGAGCACCGCCTCTTAAAAATTTCACATAACGAACGTTTGGAATTTTTAGGAGACGCTGTTCTTCAATTAGTTATTTCCGAATATTTGTATAAGGAACACCCAAACAGACCGGAGGGAGATTTGTCCAAATTCCGTTCCATGATTGTCCGTGAAGAAAGTTTGGCTGGTTTTTCTCGGGATTGCCAATTTGACCGTTATATCAAACTAGGCAAAGGCGAAGAAAAATCTGGTGGTCGGGACCGCGATACGATTCTTGGCGATTTATTTGAAGCCTTTTTAGGTGCCTTGCTCTTAGATCAAGGTGTGGAAGCGGTCAAACGCTTCATCTATCAGGTCATGATTCCTAAGGTTGAAACGGGTCAATTTTCCCAAGTTATTGACTACAAGACTCGTTTGCAAGAACTGTTGCAGGTTCACGGGGATGTGGAGATCCAGTACCAAGTGGTAAATGAGTCTGGTCCCGCTCATGCAAAGGAGTTTGAAGTGGAAGTGTTCGTGAACGGCAAAACCCTAGGGCACGGTCATGGTCGTTCCAAGAAGTTAGCGGAGCAAGAAGCAGCCCGCAATGCAGTTGAAACGAGGAATGATGGGCCATGTATCTAAAAGAGATTGAAATCCAAGGCTTTAAATCCTTTGCGGATAAGACAAAAGTCGTGTTCGACAAGGGGGTTACTGCCGTTGTAGGGCCTAATGGATCTGGAAAATCAAATATCACGGAGAGCTTGCGGTGGGCCTTAGGGGAATCCAGTGTCAAGAGTCTACGTGGAGGCAAGATGCCCGATGTCATTTTTGCAGGGACAGAATCGCGTAAACCGCTGAATTATGCTTGTGTTACAGTTGTCTTAGATAACCAGGATGGTTTTATCCAGCAGGCAGGTAAAGAAATTCGGGTCGAACGCCATATTTATCGTTCGGGAGACAGCGAGTACAAGATCGATGGTAAGAAAGTACGTCTCAGAGATGTGCATGATTTGTTCATGGATACGGGATTGGGACGGGATTCTTTCTCGATTATCTCCCAAGGTCGTGTAGAGGAAATCTTTAACTCCAAACCGGAAGAACGCCGGGCTATCTTTGAGGAAGCTGCTGGTGTCTTGAAATTTAAGACGAGGCGCAAGGAAACGGAGACCAAACTCAACCAAACCCAGGAGAATTTGGACCGTCTAGAGGACATCCTCTATGAATTAGAAGGACAGATCCAGCCTCTTGAAAAGCAAGCGACGGTTGCTCGTCGTTTCTTGGAATTAGACCAAGAACGGCAGGTTCTCTTGCTAGATGTTTTAGTTGCTCAAGTCGATCTGACAAAAGAGCTCTACGAAAAGGCTGATCAAGAAGAAAAAGCCATTCAAGAACAGTTGGCTTCTTATTACCAACGTCGTCAGGTCTTAGAAGAAGATAATGTACGTATCAAGAAAGCCCGCCATCAGTTGGATGAAAGCTTAGCTGAGGACCAGGCCAGCTTACTTGAGGTCACTCGTTTGATCAGTGATTTGGAAAAGCAAATCGAAGTAGCTAAGTTGCAATCGAGTCAAGCAGCCCATAGTCGCAGGGAAAATCTTGAGCGGCTGGATGCTGTTTTGGCCCGTCTGGAAGAAGCGAAAAAAGAGCTGGCGCAAAAACAAGAGACGCTAGCTGTGCTTCAACAAAGACTGACAGAGAACCGTCAGCAACAAGAAGAGTTGGAAAAAGAATTAGCCAACTACGAAGAAGATCCGGAACAAGTCATTGAGCATCTACGCGAGCAGTATGTCGCACTCTTGCAGACAGAGGCTGAAAAATCGAATGAGCGGACAGCCATTGAGAGCCGGATCCAAGCACTCCTGCAAGAATCTAGCCATCGTCAAGAGGATTTGACCAAGGCACAAACAAACTTTGAAACTGCCAAGGAAAAAGAAGTCCGACAATTGGAAGAGTTGGATCAGGCACAAGCGACAGTCAAAGGTTTACTAGTAGAATATCAAGAGCAATTGGTAAAAGTGGAGCAGGCCAAAGCTACTTACCAAGAGGCTCAAACGGCTATGTTTGACCTGATGGATGAGAGCAAGAACAAGCGGGCGCGGATCAATAGCTTGGAAGCTATTCAGAAGAACCATAGTAACTTCTATGCAGGCGTCAAGAGCGTTTTGCAAGAAGCAGAACGGTTAGGAGGCATCTGTGGGGCTGTTAGTGAGAATTTGAGTTTCTCAAAAGACTACCAGACGGCGCTTGAAATTGCTCTGGGGGCTAGCAGCCAACAGATCATTGTCGAGGATGAAAAGGCCGCAACGCGAGCGATCGATTTCTTGAAACGCAATCGCTTGGGACGGGCAACTTTCCTTCCGCTCACGACGATCAAAGCCCGTCAACTATCTCCTCGGAATTTGGAATTGATTCAAGCCAGTGCAGGATTTCTAGGAATTGCGAGTGACTTAGTGACCTATGAAAATCGTTTTGAACAGATTTTCCAAAACCTGCTTGGAGTAACGGCCATCTTTGACACGACGGAGCATGCGCGTGAGGCGGCTCGTAAAGTCAATTATCAAGTTCGGATGGTGACCTTGGATGGGACCGAATTGCGGACCGGAGGATCGTATGCCGGTGGTGCCAATCGCTCCCAAAATACGGTTTTTGTCAAACCAGAATTAGATAGTTTGAAGCAGGAAATGCAAGCTCTGGATGCTCGTTTGAGAGAAGCAGAGCAGGAGGTCGAGACCAAGGACAATCTGCTCAAGCAGGCGCAAGAATACCTAGCCTCCATTCAAAGCCAGGGTGAGCAAGCGCGTCTAGAGCAACAGCGGGCCCAATTGGCCTACCAACAAAGCCAAGAGCAACTGAAAGAAATTCAGGAACTCTTAGAAGCTTTGAAGTCAGAATTGGCAACAGATGCGACCCAGTCTCTCCAAGAAGAGCTGGAGTCCCTTACTGAGCAATTGGCAGAAATTGAGCTTCAAAAAGAAAACTTAAATCGCGATATTGAAACCATGAAGTCGGATAAAGATGTTCTGCAACAAAAAGTGCAATACTTGCAAGAGCAATTGGCAGAATTGCGACTTCAACAGACCGAATGTAAGAGCCAACAAAGCTATGAGCAAACAGATGCTCGTCGCTTGGAAGAAACGATCTCCCAGTTGGAAGTAGAAAAGCGTCAGTTGCAATTGCTGATTGAACAAGGCGAGGCCCAAGTTCAGACAGTGGATGTGGAGCAGCTAGCCAATCAATTGGCACAGGCCCAAGCTAAGAAAACGGACTTGGAACAAGGAGTTATTCGGAAACGCTTTGAGCTGGATGATTTGGAAGGCCAGGCCGAAGATGTTGCAGAACAGATGGAACAAGCTCGCAAGAAAAACGAAGAGTGGATTCGTCAACAAGCCAAGGCTGAAGCGACGCGTGAAAAGCATGCGGATCGTTTGAACAAGCTTTTAACGCAAATTACCGATGAATTCATGCAAAGCTTTGACCAAGCCAAAGAGCAGGCCAAACCTGTTGAAAATCTTGCGGCAGCTGAAAACCAGCTCAAGAGCATCGAAAAAGATATTAAGGCACTTGGTCCAGTCAATGTGGATGCGATCGGGCAGTATGACGAGGTGAAGGGACGCTTTGATTTCCTTTCGAGCCAGCGTGAGGATGTCTTGGCTGCGAAAAATATGCTACTGTCTACCATCAACGACATGAATGACGAAGTCAAGGAACGCTTTAAATCAACTTTTGAAGCCATTCGTGAATCCTTTAAAGTTACTTTCCGTCAAATGTTTGGTGGGGGGGCTGCTGATTTGATTCTGACAGAGCCAGATCTTCTGACAGCTGGTGTTGAGATTTCTGTGCAGCCACCTGGTAAAAAGATCCAATCCTTAAACCTCATGAGTGGAGGAGAAAAGGCCTTGTCTGCCTTGGCTCTCTTGTTCTCGATTATTCGTGTCAAGACTATTCCATTTGTCATTTTGGATGAGGTAGAGGCAGCCCTAGATGAGGCCAATGTTAAGCGCTTTGGGGATTATTTGAACCGCTTTGATAAGGAAAGCCAGTTTATTGTCGTGACGCACCGGAAAGGAACTATGTCGGCTGCAGATTCCATCTATGGTGTGACCATGCAAGAATCTGGGGTTTCTAAAATCGTCTCAGTAAAATTGAAAGACTTAGAAAATGAAGAATAATGATATTAAATTGATCGCTACGGATATGGATGGAACTTTTCTAAATGACCAACATCAGTATGATCAAGACCTTTTACGCAAGGTATTAGCAAGTTGCAAAGAAAAAGGCATCTATTTTGCTGCTGCAAGTGGCCGTGCCCTCCTTTCTCTCAAATCCCTCTTTAAAGGATTTGAGGACCAGATGATTTTCATTGCTGAAAATGGTAGTGTGGTAGAATTTCATGGAGAAGATCTCTACGAAGCGACCATGTCCAAAGACTTTTATTTGGGTGTTTTTGAGGCTTTGAAATCCTCACCTTATGCAGACCCGAATAAGCTTCTTTTGACTGGGAAAAAAGGGAGCTATGTATTAGAAACAGTAGATCCCGACTATCTGGCCTTGAGTCAGCACTACAATGAAAACATTCAAAAAGTGAAAAGCCTAGCAGATATTCAGGATGAAATTTTCAAATTGACCACCAACTTTGATGCAGCTCTTGTACTTGAAGGTGAACAATGGGTCACTGAGAATATCCCAGGTGTCAAAGCGATGACGACAGGTTTTGAATCGATTGATATTGTCCTCGATTATGTCGGTAAGGGAGTGGCCATTACCGCCTTAGCGGATAAACTAGGGATCTCGATGGATCAGGTGATGGCTTTCGGGGATAACTTAAATGACCTCCATATGATGCAAGTCGTGGGCCATCCTGTAGCGCCAGAAAATGCACGTCCTGAAATCTTAGCGATTGCTGAAACAGTCATCGGCCACCATGCGACGGGTTCTGTCCTACGCTACATGGAGGAAATTGTATGAGTCAGATTTCCTTGATTGCGCTGGATTTAGATGGGACCCTTCTCAATTCTGAAAAAAAGATCTCCCCTCGCAATAGAGCAGCCCTCGTTGCTGCACAGGCCCAAGGTGTCAAGGTGGTTCTAACCACTGGTCGCCCCTTGAAAGCCATGGATTTTCTTTTGGAAGAATTGGGAACAGCAGGCCTCAAAGAAGAGTATACGATTACCTTCAACGGTGGTCTGGTGCAGCGAAATAATGGAGAGATTCTCTCAAAAGTTGTCTTGGCACCAGAAGATGTTGCAACTATTCATGATGAAACAGCCCGTCTAGGCCTTCCGCTGGATGCTATCAGTGAGGGAAGGGTTTATGAGATTCATGCAGATCGAAAGTCTCTCTATTCCCTTTACAATCCCTATCTGAACTTTATTGAGACAGATTTTAAAGACCTGCCATCCACGATTTCCTACAACAAGTGTGTGACAGCCGTTGATCAAGACTTTTTAGATGCAGCGATCAAGGAGATCAAGCCGGACTTATTTCAAGACTATGAAATATTTAAATCTCGGGAAATGTTGCTGGAATGGTGCCCTAAAAATGTTCACAAAGCGACAGGTTTAGAGGCACTGGCAACTATTTTGGGTCTTAAGGCAGATCAAGTCATGGCCTGTGGAGATGAAGCTAATGACCTGTCAATGATCCAATGGGCTGGGCTGGGGGTTGCCATGGGCAATGCGATTCCAGCAGTGAAGGAAGTTGCAGCGCTTGTGGCCCCTGTGACCAATGACCAAGATGCTGTCGCATGGGCGATTGAAAATTATGTGCTAAAGGAGAGTGAATAAATGGGGTTATTTGATCGTTTATTTGGAAAAAAAGAAGAAGCTGAAAAAGTGCTTCCGTCTTCTGAAGAAGTGACGGAAAGTACTGAGGTTGAAGAAACTGTCACAGAGGAGCCGGCGGCTACCCGAAATGACAAGGAAGAGCAAAAAATCGCTGATATGGAGGCTTATTACCAAGAGCTCAAAGCGCGAATTGCAGCCACTCATCAACCTGCTTCAACCGTCGCTCAAGAAGAGCCGTCAGAGGAACCTTTTGTAGAAGAAAAAGTGACATCAGAGACTCATGAAGACCAAGTACCAGTAGAGGAGTCTCCAGTGGCCTTTGAACCTGCTCAAACAGAGGCCAGTCCAGAAGAAGTTTCACCACTAGCTGATGAAACGGAGGAGACTGAGCCTCTTGAAGAAGTGAAAATGGAAGTGGAAGAAACTGAAACCGTTGGAGAAGCAGATGAGATTGATGTTGTAGAACTGGAAGAAGAGTCACCGATTGCTTCTCCATCATCTGAAGCTGAGCTAGTAGAAGGGAGCACGACAGAAGAGGAGGTTCCAGAACTAGTAGAAGCTCAGGATGCTGTCCCAGAACCTGAAGTATCAGAAGCGATCGCTCAAGTGGAGGAAACTGCAGAAGTGGCAGAAGCCGAGTCCAGACTTCCTCAAGGAGAAGCTGCATCAGTCGTTGAGGAAAAGACTGTTGAAGAGGCAGAGCAGCCAATTCCAGACGAGGTTGAGCCTCAGCGAGAAACCATTCAGGAAAAATACGATCGTAGCTTGAAAAAGACACGAACTGGATTTGGAGCACGCCTCAATGCCTTCTTTGCCAATTTCCGTTCAGTCGATGAAGAATTCTTTGAAGAATTGGAAGAACTCTTGATCATGAGTGACGTAGGGGTTCAAGTGGCCTCTAATTTAACCGAAGAGTTGCGCTATGAAGCCCGTTTGGAAAATGCCAAAAAACCAGATGCTCTCAAGCGCGTGATCATCGAAAAATTGGTGGACTTGTATGAAAAGGATGGCCAATTTAATGAAGCCATTCGTTTTCAAGATGGTCTCACAGTCATGCTCTTTGTTGGGGTCAATGGAGTTGGTAAAACCACATCTATCGGGAAGTTAGCCCACCGATATAAACAAGAGGGCAAGAAAGTCATGTTGGTTGCAGCAGATACTTTCCGTGCAGGAGCAGTGGCTCAACTGGCAGAATGGGGACGCCGCGTAGATGTTCCAGTTGTAACAGGTCCTGAAAAATCAGATCCTGCTAGCGTCGTGTTTGATGGAATGGAACGCGCGATCGCTGAAAACATCGATGTTCTGATGATTGATACGGCTGGTCGTCTGCAAAACAAGGACAACCTCATGGCCGAGCTTGAAAAAATCGGCCGGATTATCAAACGGGTGGTACCAGAGGCACCACATGAAACTTTGCTGGCCCTTGATGCTTCAACCGGTCAAAATGCCTTGGTGCAAGCCAAAGAGTTTTCAAAAATTACGCCTGTGACAGGGATTGTATTGACCAAGATCGATGGAACGGCTCGAGGTGGAGTTGTTCTTGCGATCCGTGAAGAATTGGACATTCCGGTGAAGTTGATTGGATTTGGAGAAAAGATCGATGACATCGGACCATTCCATTCAGAAAACTTCATGAGAGGTCTCTTGGAAGGCTTGATTTAAAGTCGAATAAAAAAGACAAATTGTTGGAAGGACAATTTGTCTTTTTTGTTTCCATGCGCTATCAAAAAACCACCCGAAGGTGGCTTACTTTAATTCTTAGGTTCAGGTTTCCAAACCCACTCTGCTCCGTAGTCTGCAAGGAGATCATCGGATGCTGTTGGTCCCATGGATCCTGACTTGTACTCATAGAGCGGTGCTCCATTTTCAGCCCATAGTTTTTCGATCCGGTCAATCAATTGCCATGAAGCGCGGACTTCGTGCCAGTGGCTGTAATTAGTTGAGTCATTGTTCAACACGTCGAAAATTAATTTTTCATAAGGGTCTGGGGAAGCACCAGTTGCAGTTGCATCTGTTTCGTAGTCAAAGGAAATCGGTGCGATACTGAATTTTTCTCCGACCTCTTTTCCGTTGATACTCAATGAGAAACCTTCATTTGGTTGGATATAAATGGTCAAGACATTAGGTTGCAAGCTATGTCCAAAAATGGAGTCGGTTTGCTTGAAGACCACATTGACCATGGTTCCCTTTTGCGTCAAGCGTTTTCCAGTACGGAAGAAGAAAGGAACTCCACGGAAGCGATCGCTATCAACAAAGAACGCACCAGAAGCATAGGTCTCCGTAGTAGATTCAGGGTCGACATTGGGCTCACTGCGATAAGAGATGTCTTTTTTCCCTTCGATGGTCCCTGAATGGTATTGACCACGGATAAAGAATTTCTTTAATTCTTCATCTGTTGGATTGTGCAATTGCTCAAAAACTTTAACTTTTTCAGCTCGAATCGCATCCTTGGTAAAGGTAGCTGGTTTATCCATGGCAAGCAAAGACAAAAGCTGAAGAGTGTGGTTTTGCACCATATCCCGGAGGGCACCTGAGTGATCATAGTAGCCACCGCGTTCTTCAACACCCAAGCGTTCAGCAAAGGTAATTTGGATATTGTCAATAAAGTCTCGGTTCCAGAGGTTGTCAAAAATGAGATTGCCGAAACGAATGGCAAAGATATTTTGGATCATTTCTTTGCCAAGGTAGTGGTCAATTCGGAAGATTTGTTCTTCATCAAAGGTTTCTTCCAATTCTTTGTTGAGCTGACTAGCCGTTTCTAGGTCTGTACCAAAAGGTTTTTCAACGATCAAGCGCTCGAAACCTTGTCCATCGACAATCCCTTCTGATTTCAGGTGTTTGGCAATAGTTCCAAAAAATTGAGGGGCCATAGATAAGAAGAAGACCTTGTTGTGTTCTGTTTGGTATTTTTCATCCAGAGTGCTTTGCAATTCGCGCAGGGCGATGTAATGTTCGGTATCATTGACATCATGACTTTGATAGTAGAAATGACTGGCGAATTCTTGGGCTTGTTGAGGGCTATCTGCGAGGTCTGTGATGGATTCTACCACGACTGATTCAAAATATTCTTTGCTCCATGGTCTACGGGCTGTTCCGATAACCGCAAAGTGTTCAGATAGATTTCCTGATTTATAGAGTCTAAAAAGGGATGGGTAGAGTTTGCGATTGGCTAAATCTCCACTGGCCCCGAAAATGGTTACAATAACTTTTGAAGACATTTAAGTACCTATTTCCTATTTTATTAACCATATTTTACCATAAAATCTACAAGATTTCTTTGCTGGAATCGTTGTTCCGAATATTTTCCGATGGGATTTGAGTAGACAGCATCGAAAAAGCTAGAACCAATGTGGATTCTAGCTTGAACTGTTATAAGGTAATTGGATCTACAACGGAAGCTCCATCAGAATACGCGGTAGACATAAGGATTAGCCGGTTTTGTAATGGTTTGACAATCCGTAATGTGGAGGACAGGCAAGCTTTGCTTGAGCTGTTTGTGGTATTCAATGGACAAGGTTCCTTTTGCATGGATCCAGGTATTGTTGTCAAAATGTTGAGGAGCACCGGTTGTTAAAAGACCGTAGACACCCGAGTCTGCGATACAGTGGATGATCCCAAAGCGAAAGAGGAATTGACTGTCTTTGTTATTAGGGTCATTGTAAACAAAACCGGTCAACTCGATGGTTTTTCCCGCAAATTGATCTGGATAATCATAAATGACCTCCATGACTTCCATGTAATTCTCAGTGGTCACCTGGATCACTTTTTTATCAACATATTTCTTTGCCGCCTGCTTCATTTCTGACTCATAGGCTGACTTGGTAAAATAGCTACTAGTATCTGGTTTGAGATACTGGGTAGTTGTTCCTTCGTCCTGCTGGATTTCCTTGGAAGAACCAGCAGCAACCGGGAAGTGGTAGCCTTTGGCAGAGACTGTTTGGGAATCCAGTGTCACTGTAGGGAAAAATAGCCCGACAAATAAAGGAATACAGAGCAAGAAAATACTCGCCACTTTTGCCCAGAAGCTAGAGAGATGACTGTGGATCTTCATCTGCTTGACCCAGATGATCAGCTGCACAAGAGCTAAAACAAAGGACAAGAACATGGAAATATAAGCCAAGTAAGAATAGTGTAAGTTGATGTATTGATTGAGCTTACCAGATAATTGCAGGTACATAGTGAGCTCAAAATAGCCAGCTAATATCAAGAAACGAATCATAGCACTACCCCCACAAACCAAGCATAAAGGAGCACAACTCCACTCACAATCCCGATAAATTGCCAGATAAAACGGGTTTTGAGATAATTTTTCATCATGAGGAGATTTTTGACATCAAGCATAGGCCCAATCACCAGAAAGGCAAGCACAGGCGCTACTCCAAAACTACTCAAAAGAGAAGAGCCGATAAAGGCGTCCGCCTCGCTACAAAGTGAGAGGAGGAAGGACAAGACCATAAGGAGGAGAATAGCAATAACCGGTGTCGCACTGATCGAGGTAAGGATCCGTGTTGGGACATAGACTTGGACGAGGCTGGCAAAGAGACAACCAAATACCAGGTAACGTCCTGTATCAAAGAATTCATCAATGGCTTGCACCAAGACTTGAAAGAGCTTTTGGCCTTTGCTCAAGTCCCTAAAATCATGTTCATGCACAGGTTTGCGATGTTCTTTTTGGATCGAATCTGTCTGAATAAAGCCAAGGAAGATCCCTAGTACTGTTGCGACAAGCAAGGAACCAAGGGCGCGGTAGAGGGCCATCTTAACAGAATTCCCAAAGGCTGAGTAGGTCGCAAAGAGAACGATGGGATTGATGACCGGTGCTGTCACCAGAAAGGGAACAGCAGTATAACTTGGGACTTTCTTTTCTAGAAAGCGATTGATAATGGGAACAATTCCACATTCACAGGAAGGAAAGATAAAGCCGATAAAAGTCCCAAAGAAGATCCGCCCAAATTTATTTTTGGGAAGAAAGCGGTAGACCCTCTCGGGGGTGATATAGACCTCAATAATCCCTGAAATGATACTTCCGATTAGGACAAACGGTAGGGCCTCGATAATAATCGAGAGAAAAATAGCCCCAGCCTGCAAGACGCTAGAGGGAAGGTGTTGAAAGAATGTCATTACTTAACCTTCTTTGCTTCTTTAGTGGTAGCAGTTTCTGCCTTCTTTTTCTCTTCAGGAAATTCTACTTTCTTTTCTACATCCGGAAAACTCGCAAAATTTTCAAACATTTTATCAAGATCATCTGTTTTTGAGAATTTAATAGCCATTGTTGGGCCTCCTTTTTATTTTCTTTCATTATAACAAAAAGGAAAGAGCAAGGGGGAAATGGAGCATAAAAGACAAGGAGGAAACTTCTACAAAACCCTAGCAAATAGGTGGCTAGAAGCCTTGGCTACGGTAAAATATGCTATAATAGAAGCTATGGATAAATATGAAAAAATAGCCCACGAATTGGGTGTTAGCTTAAAACAAATCGATACCGTATTGAGTCTGACCGCAGAAGGCTCAACCATTCCCTTCATTGCTCGCTATCGAAAAGATATGACGGGAAATTTAGATGAAGTAGCGATCAAGGCTATTATTGATCGGGACAAATCCTTAACGGCTCTAGCTGAACGAAAGGAAACCGTCCTTGCTAAGATTGAGGAACAAGGAAAACTGACAGAGGCGCTCAAGCAGGCTATTGAAGCTGCTGAAAAATTAGCGGATGTCGAAGAGCTTTATCTACCTTATAAGGAAAAACGGCGGACTAAGGCGACGATTGCCCGAGAAGCAGGACTTTTCCCCTTGGCACGTCTCATCCTGCAGAATAGTCCAAACTTGGAAGCAGAGGCTCAGAAATTTACCTGTGAGGCCTTCCCAACTGAAACAGCGGCTTTAGCTGGTGCAGTGGATATTCTGGTAGAAGCTATTTCAGAGGATACCCAATTACGGGCCCTCACCTATCAAGAAATTCATGGTCATTCTCTCATGACGTCAACCTTGAAGGATGAAAGTTTAGATCCTAAGAGAACCTTTGAAATTTACTATGATTTTTCCGAGAAGATCAAGAGTATGCAGGGCTACCGGACCCTGGCTCTCAATCGTGGGGAAAAATTGGGGGTTCTTAAAGTCGGATTTGAGCACCATCTGGATCGAATCATTCGCATCTTTGAAGCTCGTTTTAAAACCAAAAATGCCTATGTCGATGAGGTTATTCAGCAAGCGGTTAAGAAAAAAATCGTACCTGCAATCGAACGTCGGATACGGACAGAATTGACAGAAGTGGCAGAAGACGGGGCCATTCAATTGTTCTCTGAGAATCTACGGAATCTCCTGTTAATACCTCCATTGAAAGGGCGCGTGGTCCTTGGATTTGACCCAGCCTTTCGGACTGGTGCTAAACTAGCCGTTGTCGATGAGACAGGAAAGATGCTTGCCACCCAGGTCATCTATCCAGTTGCTCCTGCAAAACCAGCTCAGATCGAGCAGGCTAAAAAGGATCTGTCCTCCTTGATCAAGGAGTTCGGAGTAGAAATTATTGCGATTGGAAATGGAACCGCCAGCCGTGAAAGTGAGGCCTTTGTCGCAGAGGTCCTCCATGACCATCCAGGAGTTCGCTATGTCATTGTCAATGAAAGTGGAGCCTCTGTCTACTCAGCTAGTGAGTTGGCCCGTCACGAATTCCCAGAATTAACCGTTGAAAAACGCTCGGCCATCTCCATTGCCCGTCGTCTGCAAGACCCATTAGCAGAATTGGTGAAAATCGATGCCAAATCCATCGGTGTCGGTCAATACCAACACGATGTCAATCAGAAAAAACTGACAGAAAGCTTGGATTTCGTGGTAGATACTGTCGTCAACCAAGTTGGGGTCAATATCAATACGGCTAGTCCCTCTCTCTTAGCCCATGTAGCAGGACTCAATAAAACCATCTCTGAAAATATTGTGAAATACCGGGAAGAAGAAGGAATGATTCTTTCACGAGCACAGATTAAAAAAGTCCCTCGTCTCGGCGCCAAGGCTTTCGAGCAAGCGGCTGGATTCTTACGCATTCCTGAAAGTAAAAATATCTTGGACAATACCGGCGTTCACCCTGAAAGTTACAAGGAAGTTGAAAAACTTTTTCAACTTCTTGAAATTACCGACCTCGATGCATCCGCTCAGGAAAAATTAAAAGCTGTGAACATAAAGGAGATGTCTACTCAGCTGGATCTGGGACCAGAAACCCTGAAAGATATTATTGCCGATCTCCTAAAACCAGGTCGCGATTTGCGGGATTCCTTTGATGCACCCGTGCTCCGTCAGGATGTCTTAGATATTAAAGACCTCCATATAGGCCAAAAATTAGAAGGGGTTGTGCGTAATGTGGTTGACTTTGGAGCCTTTGTCGATATTGGCATTCACGAAGATGGCTTGATTCATATCTCCCATATGAGTAAGCAGTTTATCAAGCATCCAAGCCAGGTCGTCTCAGTGGGTGATTTGGTAACCGTCTGGGTGAAGAAGATTGATGTGGAACGCGAAAAAGTCAATCTCAGTTTGGTAGCTCCGAATGAATCTGACTGAGTATGTACGCCAAGTATCCCTAGAAGATTTTGGGAGAGAATTCCGCCATCAAGCAGAGTGGAATTCACGTCTTCAAACTACTGGGGGTCGTTTCTTTCCCAAAGATCGACACCTTGATTTCAACCCGAAAATATACCAAGCTTTCGGGTTAGAGGTCTTTCGTAAAATCGTCCGTCACGAGCTCTGCCATTACCATCTTTACGATCAAGGTAAAGGCTATCGCCATAAAGATCTAGACTTTAAGCAACTTCTCCAGCAAGTGGACGGTCTTCGTTTCACACCTCCTCTACCAGATAGAACTGGGCGAGTCAAGCGGATCTATCTCTATCAATGTCCCCATTGTGGCCAAGAGTATAGACGAAAGCGAAAAATCGATCTGAAGAGATATGCCTGCGGTCGCTGTCACAGCCGCCTGCAATTTCTTGAAATGAGACAAGTGTAAGAATCAGTCTTTAGGCGGATCTCTTTCCAGTTCGACTCTGCTAAAATAGGTCTAACTAGAAAGAGGAAAATCAAATGACATCATCATTTTACAAATTAAAACGACATCGCCTGGTTTCAGGTGTGCTAGCTGGCTTAGCTGATAAATTTGGTCTGAGTGTAACTCTCCTACGCTTCTTGTTTATTCTTTTTACGGTTTCTCATGCCTTTATCGGTGTGATTATCTATTTACTGTTAGATACGACCTTGCCTTATAAGGACGAGGAGGAGCAGGAAATGTTTGACGATGGCCCTCGACCTCGTCGAAGAAAAGAGGCCGAACCCATCCATGATCAGAATGATAGTCCATTTTTCTAAAAGGAGATTTGAGTGAAGCAGAAGTTCTATTCCCTTGCTTTTATTCTATATCTCTTCTTCAGTTTTATAGGACAGTTTTTCATTTTAAATCGTTTTTTTGGTGAAGGAGTTGGAACAGTTTTGATCGGAATGCTCCTTTTTCCACTGGGCATTTGGAATAGCCTCTTCTACCTCTTGTTTCTGCCAACAGAAATGGCTAGAAAACCACAAATTTATCGGTTTTCGATTTTATTTCTTCCGATTTTGTATCTGGTTTTGTCCTTGCTGGGGGGAGGACCTACCACCTTTATGCTAGGCTTGATCGCATTTCCTTCAAATGCGGTGGTCTATGCAGTCTCTACCGGAATCAAATCTATGATCAAAGATTTCTTGCAAGGCCAAGGCTAGAGCATTCTTCATATGTTCCCATCATTTCCTAGAGGTTGGAGACCTTTGTCTTGGCCTCTTTTTGCTTGCCTTAAAAAGGAGTTGAAAATGGATCTTTCAAATGATACTTCAGTCTCTCGTCTGAAGAGAAAATCTGCTATAATAGAGAGAGAATTTGAAAAGGGAGAATGATATGGCAGTTACTGTTCGCGATCTACAGGAAAAGCTTCGTCTATCGGTTGTTTATGGGGATGATAAACTCTTAAGCAAGGAAATTACGACTGCGGACATTTCACGTCCAGGTCTTGAAATGACGGGCTATTTCGACTATTACACACCTGAGCGGATTCAGCTTGTAGGAATGAAAGAATGGTCCTACCTGGTGAAGATGAGCTCTCACAACCGTCATCAGGTCCTGCGCAAGATGTTCCAGCCAGAGACACCTGTCATCATTGTCGCGCGGAACTTAGAAATTCCAGAAGAAATGTTGCGTGCTGCGGAAGAGAAGCAACTAGCTATTTTGAAGAGCAATGTTGCAACGAGTCGTTTATCTGGAGAGCTTTCTAGCTATTTGGATAGTCGGCTAGCAGAACGTACGAGTGTACACGGTGTCTTGATGGATATTTATGGGATGGGTGTCTTGATCCAAGGAGATAGTGGAATCGGAAAAAGCGAGACAGGTCTGGAACTTGTCAAACGGGGTCACCGCCTCGTAGCAGATGACCGAGTCGATATCTATGCGAGAGATGAGATGACCCTTTGGGGAGAGCCAGCTGAAATCCTACGCCACTTACTAGAGATCCGTGGTGTCGGGATTATAGATGTCATGAGTCTCTACGGAGCCAGTGCTGTCAAGGATTCTTCACAAGTCCAAATCGCCGTTTACTTGGAAAATTATGCCAAAGATCAGGTTTATGATCGTCTGGGTAATAATGCAGAAGAGTTAGAAATCGGTGGCGTGACCATTCCTCGGATTCGCATCCCTGTGAAGACTGGTCGGAACATTTCGGTCGTGATCGAAGCCGCAGCGATGAATGTTCGTGCCAAAGAAATGGGCTATGATGCTACCAAAACTTTTGAAGAACGTTTGTCCCAGTTGATTAGTCAAAATGAGGTGAAGGAATGAATCCAGTAGCCCTTCAATTAGGTCCGATCAGTATTCGTTGGTACGCGATTTGTATTGTCTCTGGCTTGATTCTAGCCGTTTATCTTTCTATGAAAGAAGCGCCCCGTAAAAAAATTGATCCAGATGCTATCATTGATTTCATTTTGATCGCCTTTCCTCTTGCGATTGTGGGGGCCAGACTCTATTACGTTATTTTCGAATGGGGTTACTATAGCCAGCATCTTAGTGAGATTTTTGCGATCTGGAACGGAGGAATCGCGATTTATGGTGGCCTCTTGACAGGTGCCCTTGTCCTCTATCTATTCTCTCGTAGACGCTTGATTGAGCCAATTGATTTCTTAGATATTGCGGCCCCAAGCGTCATGATTGCACAGAGTATTGGTCGCTGGGGAAACTTCTTTAACCAGGAAGCTTATGGAGCTGCTGTTAAAAGTCTCAACTACCTGCCCTCTTTTATTCGAGATCAAATGTATATAGATGGTAGTTACCGTCAGCCAACCTTCTTATATGAATCCAGTTGGAATCTGCTAGGTTTTCTCTTGATCTTGATTCTTCGGAGGAAGCCACAATTTTTGCGGCAAGGTGAGATCACAGCCTTTTACCTTATCTGGTATGGTTTTGGTCGGATGATCATCGAAGGAATGCGGACAGATAGCCTGATGTTTGCGGGCTTACGTGTTTCCCAGTGGTTGTCGATGATCCTGATTCTAGTTGGACTCGCCATCATCATCTACCAACGTTGCAAAAAAGCCCCTTATTATGTAGAAGCAAAGGAGTAATATATGTTTATTGAAATTGCCTACGGCCTCTTAGGCCTTGCCTTAGTAGCGCTTGTCATTTATATGATTTTTTTCCTCTCAAAGATTGGAAAAGTAGTAGATGAGACGCAAAAAGCCATCCAAGTTTTGACATCAGATGTCAATGTCACCTTGCATCAGACCAATGATCTATTGGCAAAGGTCAATGTTTTAACGGATGATTTGAATCAAAAAGTTGCAACGATTGACCCGCTCTTTACAGCCGTGGCGGATCTTTCAGAGTCTGTTTCAGATTTGAATGATCAAGCCCGTCAATTGAGTGTCAAAGCGGTGTCAGCTGGTGGAAAAACAGTGAAAGCCTCTATCGGATTAAAAGCGATTAAGATGGCTTCAAAATTATTTAAATAGAATCGAGGAAGAATATGGGACGTTTATCTAGTTTATTAATTGGTGTGATTTCAGGTGCTTCAGCAGCCTACTATTTATCAACAGAGCAAGGAAAGAAAGTCACTAAAAAAGTGGTGCGCTTCGTAAAAGATTATCAAGAAGATCCTCAAGAAGTACATGAATCGGTGAAACAAACTGCTAAGGATGTTTCAAAACAAGCAGCAGAAGTGATCCAACAAACCAAAGAAAAAGTTGGTTCTGGAGAAATTACGACAGGAACTGTTTTGGAATCTGTCAAAGAAAAGACGCAAGATGTGGTTGAAAAATCTCAAGAAGTCTATCACTCATTTAAGGATAAACTTCAAAAAGAAAATCTAAGTGGCAATGACTTGGTTCAATCCATTCGCAAACAAACAGAATCAGAAGACATCGTTTTAGAATTGGATGAAAAAAATTCTGAAGAAGCAGCTGAAGAAGAAACAAAAGAAGCATAAAAAATGAGGCTCAGTGAGCCTCTTTTCAGATTGAAGATAAATTCATCTTAGAAACTTTCCTTAAGTGAGTACGGACGTCAGCGAACTTCAAAGAAGTTCCATGACTTAGTTTTGAACCTAAAGTTTCAAAACTCCCGAGTGCCTGAAACATAATTGTTTCAGGCACTTTTCTCACGGCGGAAAGTTTCAAAAGATCATTGAATAACTTTAACTCATAAAAAGTATTTATTCTTATAGAATTCCTAGGAAGCCTTTGAATTATCAAACACCATACCAAGTTTTTCTGAGTTACATGAAAAGTCTAACTTAATTTGACAACTTAGGAATTAAAAAAATTCGAGTAAATAAAAAAATCAGGCGAACCTGATTTTATTTTTTTCGTTTATTGTAGTAAATTCGGAACCCTTGAATAGTAGCAAAGCTAGAACCAATCGCTAAAGCAAACGCAAAGAAGGTATTCATTTTTGTTGCTAAAAAGACAAAACTAAATACAACCGTCAACACACAGAAAATAGCGATATTCAAAAAATATAGCAATTCACTTAATTGAGGTGCGGGTTCAACTTCAGGAGCATAGTCCTGAATAGGGGTTTCTTGGGTTTGTTTGGTTAATTCGATATAATCGAATTCTTCATCATAGTGTCTTAAATTTCTTACGGGCATTTTCTCTCTCCTAACAGTACTCTATTATTCTATCATGAATTCAGCTATATAAATGTTACAAAAATGTTACAAATTTTACAAAATGAATAAATTTTTCTAGAATATCGGAATTTTTGTTATAATGGTTCTATGAAAAATATTATTATTACAGCAACAGCAGAGAGTGTTGAGCAAACGCAAGCCCTGATTGATGCAGGGGTTGACCGAATCTATGTCGGTGAAAAAAACTACGGATTACGATTGCCTCAAACTTTAAGCTATGACGAAATAAATCGAATTGCCCAACTGGTCCATGCTGCTGGCAAAGAATTGACAGTAGCTGTAAATGCACTCATGCACCAATCGATGATGGATTCAATCAAGCCTTTCCTAGATTTTTTAAAGGAAATTCAGGCTGATTATATTACTGTCGGAGATGCGGGCGTTTTTTATGTCTTGAAACGAGATGGCTATCCATTCAAAACGATTTACGATGCTTCTACCATGGTCACTTCTAGCCGCCAGATCAACTTCTGGGGAAAACAAGCAGGAGCTTCCGAGGCTGTTTTGGCTCGTGAGATTCCATCTGCCGAATTATTCGTAATGGCTGAGAATCTTCAGATTCCAGCAGAAGTCTTGGTCTATGGTGCTAGCATTATTCACCATTCGAAACGACCGCTACTTCAGAATTATTACAACTTTATCAAGACAGAAGAGTCTGTGACCAAAGATCGCGATCTGTTCTTAGCAGAACCAGGAGATCCCAATTCTCACTATTCAGTCTATGAGGACAAACATGGAACCCATATCTTCTCAAATAATGACTTGAATATGATGACCAAATTGTCTGAGTTGGTAGAACACGGATTTGATCATTGGAAACTCGATGGTGTCTACTGTCCGGGTGAAAACTTTGTCAAGATTACAGAGTACTTTGTCAAGGCTCGTGATTTGATTCAAAATGGAACATTTACACAGGATCAAGCCTATCTGTTTGATGAAGAAATCCGCAAATTGCATCCAGCTAATCGTGGTTTGGATACTGGTTTCTATGATTATGAACCAGATCGTGTAAAATAATAAAAAAACTAGGACTTCTTCGTTTGTGAGTTTTCCTTTTTCAGGGAACGAAGAGGCTATTCATCATATCGACAATCTTGTAAATTGGAGAAAACATGACAAATACAAAAAAACGTCCAGAGGTCTTGGTACCTGCTGGAACATTAGAAAAATTAAAAGTTGCCGTTAATTATGGGGCAGACGCTGTGTTCGTTGGTGGACAAGCCTATGGTTTGCGTAGCCGTGCCGGAAACTTCACCATGGATGAGCTTCGTGAAGGTATCGAATATGCTCATGCACGTGGCGTAGATGTACACGTGGCTTCGAACATGGTAACCCATGAGGGAAATGAACAAGGGGCTGGTGAATGGTTCCGTGAATTACGGGATATGGGCCTTGATGCCGTGATCGTTTCAGACCCGGCCTTGATTGAAATCTGTGCAACCTATGCACCTGGACTCAATATTCACTTGTCTACGCAAGCTTCTGCAACCAATGTGGAGACCTTCCATTTCTGGAAAGAATATGGCTTGACCCGTGTCGTCTTGGCCCGTGAAGTATCCATGGAAGAGTTGGCAGAGATCCGTAAGCGTACCGATCTTGAGATCGAAGCCTTCGTTCATGGAGCCATGTGTATTTCTTATTCCGGACGTTGTACCCTTTCTAACCACATGTCTGACCGGGATGCCAACCGTGGTGGTTGTTCTCAATCTTGTCGTTGGAAATACGATCTCTATGATATGCCATTTGGCCAAGAACGCAAGAGTATCAAAGGGCAAGTCCCAGAAGAATACTCTATGTCAGCCGTGGACATGTGTATGATCGAAAATATTCCAGATATGATTGATAATGGGGTTGATAGTTTGAAGATTGAAGGCCGGATGAAATCTGTCCATTACGTATCAACAGTAGCCAACTGTTACAAGGCAGCTTGTGATGCTTATATGGAAAGTCCAGAAGCCTTTTATGCCATCAAGGATGATTTGATCAATGAATTGTGGAAAGTTGCTCAACGTGAATTGGCAACTGGATTCTACTACCAAACACCGACTGAAAACGAACAATTGTTTGGGGCACGTCGTAAGATTCCTCAATACAAATTTGTAGGAGAAGTGGTTGACTTTGATCCATCTACCATGACTGCGACGATTCGCCAACGGAATGTCATCAATGAAGGCGACCAAGTGGAATTCTACGGACCAGGCTTCCGTCATTTTGAATGCCAGATCCAAGACTTACATGATAAGGATGGAGTGAAGATTGATCGCGCACCAAATCCGATGGAACTTCTTACGATCACCGTTCCACAAGAAGTCAAGCCAGGAGATATGATTCGTTCTTGCCAGGAAGGTTTAATCAATCTCTACTCAAAAGATGGGGCAAGTAAAACTGTTCGAGTATAACAAAAAAAGAGAGGGTTAAACCTCTCCTTTTTGTTGGGCGATGCGAATATTATTGGGGACCAAACTGATTTTCTGGATCTCAGAAATCCGAATAATCGTGGACATACTCTTTTTAAAATTTTTCACGATCAGTTGTCGGCGTTCTTGGTCATACTTGACAATATCGCCTGTAAAACTCTTGTTTGAAAAAATAACATGTACCCCTTGTTTTTTTCGCAATGCTTGTTGAATGATGTCAATAATTCTCTCATCTTCTAATGGGGCAGGGGTACTGACTTTTCCATTGAAAAATTCATTTGCTCGGTCTTTAACGATCTCGAGAAATTTTTTCATAGCTAAATTCTCCATAACTTGATACAATATATTATAGATAATTTCAACGATTTTGTAAATGATTTACGAATATTAGAGATGAGAAGGCAAGAAAGGAGTCGTGAAATGGCAGAATTTTCATTCCAAATCGAAGAACATTTGCTGGTCTTGTCAGAAAATGACAAGGGTTGGACCAAAGAATTGAACCGTGTGAGTTTTAATGGTGCTCCTGCTAAGTATGATATCCGGACCTGGAGTCCCGACCATACAAAGATGGGAAAAGGCATTACACTCACGAACGAAGAGTTCCAAGTCATGCTCGATGCATTTAAAAATTAAGAAAAAGAGGTCCTTCAAGGGCTTCTTTTTTGTTATAGTCTAAGGCTATATAGATGTCAAAGATATTAGATTATCCTAAACCCTTGTTTATCAAGTTTTAGACTGCTATAATGGTTGCATTGATGAATTAATGTAAAACTTATAGGAAAGAGGGAATCATATTGACACATACACATGCACCTTATCGTGTAGACCATGTTGGTTCATTTCTTCGTCCAGCCGCTTTGGTTCAGGCTCGTGAAGATTTCGCAGCTGGAAAAATCAGTCAGGCTAACTTAACAAAAGTAGAAGATCAGGCGATTCGTGACCTCGTTGAAAAAGAAATTGCTGCTGGTCTGAAGTCAGTAACTGATGGAGAATTCCGCCGAGCTTATTGGCATTTGGATTTCTTCTGGGGCTTTGGGGGCATTGATCATGTCCAGGCTGCTCAAGGTTATCAATTCCATGATGAAACAACCAAGGCGGACTCAGCACTTGTCGTTGGAAAAATCACAGGAGCCAATCATCCATTTGTAGAGCATTACAAGTTCTTGCGGGATCTTGTGGCAGATGTAGATGGTGTAGAGGCTAAATATACCATTCCAGCACCTGCGCAATTCTATTTTGAATTGATCCGTGATGCAGAACATGTAGAACAATTGAATACCATCTATCCTGATTTTGCGGCTGTTCGTGAAGACATCAAGCAAGCCTATCTTCAAGTGATTCAAGATTTGTATGATGCAGGTCTTCGGACTCTTCAAGTAGATGACTGTACGTGGGGTGTCTTGGTAGATGATAATTTCTTGACGGCTTGGGGAGCAGCTCAAGGCAAGTCAAAAGATGAGGTTCGCCGAGAACTCGCTGATCTCTTCTTGATCTTTAACAACGATGTCTACCAAAATGTTCCAGCTGGTTTGACCGTCAATACGCACGTTTGTCGTGGAAACTTCCATTCTACTTGGGCTTCATCAGGTGGCTATGCGCCGATTGCCAAAGAACTCCTTGGAGAAGAAGCCGTCAATGCTTACTTCCTAGAGTTTGATACTGATCGAGCTGGTGGTTTTGAACCACTTGCAGAAGTAACCCCTGGTAAAGGAGTGGTGTTAGGCCTCTTGACATCTAAGAGTGGTCAATTGGAGAACAAGGACGAAGTGATTGCTCGTATTAAAGAAGCAAGTCAGTATGTACCGTTGGAAAATCTTTACCTGTCTACTCAGTGTGGCTTTGCTTCGACAGAAGAAGGAAACATTTTGACAGAAGAAGACCAATGGAAAAAAATCGGTTTGATTAAGGAAATTGTCGCTGAAGTTTGGGGCGAATAAGGAGGAAGAAACATGTCAGATTTACTAAGTATTTATAAAGAATTGCAAGCTAAAAAATGGGTGGACTTGAGTCACCAAATCAATGCGGAAAGTCCACACTTCCCAGCCCTTCCTGCTTTGCAACAAGAAGATCTTTTCACATTAAAAGATGGTTTCCATGTTCAAAAATTTACAGTGGTTGGTCAATACGGAACGCATATTGATGCACCGATTCACTTTGTAAAAGGGGGTCGTTGGTTGGATGAGATTGACCTCAAAGATCTCCTCTTGCCACTTTATGTTATCGACAAGTCTAAAGAAGTTGCTGCCAATCCAAACTTTATCTTGAGCAAACAAGATATCTTAGACTTTGAGGCAGAGCATGGACAAATTGCTGAGGGTGCTTTTGTTGCCTTCCGCAGTGATTGGTCAAAACGTTGGCCAGATCAAGATGCTATGCGTAACCTAGATGAAAATGGTGTTCAACAAAGTCCAGGATGGAGCCGTGAAGCCTTGGAATTCTTGATTCATGAACGCCATGTCAAGGCTGTGGGTCATGAAACCTTTGATACCGATGCAGGTATTCCAGCAGCAGAGCATGGTTTGGTCAATGAATACTACCTCTTGGAACAAAATATCTACCAAGTTGAAGTCTTGAACCAATTGGACCAAGTTCCAGCTGTAGGTGCTTTGATTTCGATTGCTTTCCCTCACTGGGACAAGGCAACTGGTTCACCTGTCCGTGCCATTGCCATCTTACCATAAACAAAGAAAAAGAGGCTGGGACAAAAGTCCTAGCCTCTCAATTGTTTTTGGATTGTAGAACAAGACGCAGTGGTTGAGTGGGCTCTACTACGCTGATTTCATCAGCTTTTACAGCCCTACTCAACTGTGCGGAGGTGGGACGACGAAATCGAATTCTAAGGAATTACCGATTTCTGTCCCACTCTCTTATTTTTTATCTCATCGTCACAAATTCTTCGGATCCGGTTGGGTGAATGGCGACAGTTGCATCGAAATCGGCTTTTGTCGCTCCCATCTTGATAGCAACTGCAAATCCTTGGATCATTTCATCGACTCCGTAGCCAAGACCATGAAGGCCAACGACCCTTTCTTCGGGACCAGCAGTGATGAGTTTGAATTTTGCTTGCTGGCGGTGTTGGGTAACAGCGGTGTACATGGAAGCAAATTGAGAAGTATAGACTTTGATATTCTCTTTTCCATAAGTTTGCTGGGCTTCTTCCTCCGTTAGGCCAACGGTTCCAATAGCAGGGTGAGAAAAGACAACGGTTGGGATGTTTGTATAATCCATTTTGGCATTGACTTTTCCATTGAATAGTTGTTCAGAAAGAGTGCGTCCAGCTTTAATAGCGACAGGGGTTAATTCTTTTTCTCCTGTGACATCCCCAAGAGCATAGATTCCTGGAATAACTGTATTCTGGTATTCATCCACTGCGATGAATCCTTTTTCATTTAAGGTGACGCCGGCAGCTTCTAGATTGAGATCCTGGACATTTGGTTTTCGTCCTGTTGCCCAGATAACATGATCTGCCACGTGGCTGGTCATATCCTCAAAATAAATCTTCACACGACCGTCTTCTAATTTTTCAAGCTTCATGGGAACCTTGTGTTTGTGAAGCGGAAGGTTTTGTTTTTCCATTTCTTCCATTAAGCCATCGATAATGTAGGAATCAAAACTACGTAAAACCCGATCTTTTCGGATGAAGAGGTCTGTTTGAACGCCTAAATGGTGGAGCACACCAGCTAGTTCCACCGCGATGTAGCCAGCTCCAATAATGGCAACGGAACTTGGCAGTTTTTCCCAAGCAAAGACATCATCAGAAGTTTCGCCGAATTCTGCTCCAGGAACAGAAGGGATAAAAGGATGGGCACCGGTCGCAATCACGATATGCTTAGCCTTAATGGTTTCTCCATTTACCTCAACCGTATGAGCATCCACAAAACGGGCACGTCCTTCAATTCGTTCAACTCCATTTCGCTTGAAACTGCCATCATAGGAATTACGGGAACGATCAATATAGGCTTCGCGATTTTTTCTTAAGGTTGCAAAATCAAATCTTGTTTGTTCAGAAGTAAATCCATAGTCTGGTCCATAAGCGCGAATAGCTTCTGCAATTTGTGCACCATACCACATAATCTTTTTAGGCACACATCCTCTGTTGACACAGGTGCCACCCAATTGTTTTTCTTCAATGACAGCAGCGCGCGCTCCGTGCTCCCCAGCCCGGTTCATGGTAGCGATTCCTCCACTACCTCCACCAATTGAAATAATATCAAATTCTTTCATGTTTTCCTCCTAAATGGGATTTCAGTTTGATTGTAATATCAACTGTTACAAAAGTCAAGGGTTTAGCATGTTACCAAGCATTTAAATTTCATTTTGCCGTGTCAATTTTAGATAGAAAAGTAAGGAAATATGGTATACTATGGTATAGAATAAAACGCTTTCTTTGATGGAGAAAAACGATGAAGAAATTGAAAAAATGGCAACTATTTACAGCTGCAGGTGCAGCAATTGTGGTGATTGGAACAGGAAGTGTGATGATGTTTTCGCACCCAAATACACCTGATCAAGCAATCACGAAAGAAACTCCAATGGTGCAAACGGTCAAGGATGGATCGATCGCTTCTTCAGTCTTGTTAACTGGGAAAGTCACTGCCAACCAGGAACAGTATGTCTATTTTGATGGAACAAAAGGGGATTTGCAATCGATTTTGGTCAATGTAGGAGATCAAGTGACGGCCGGTCAGCCAATTGTTCAGTATAGCAGTACAGAGGCCCAAACAGCTTATGATGCAGCCGTTCGTGCTGTCAATAAGGCAGATCGTCAGTTAAATGACTTACTGACAAATGGTGTGACCATTGATACGACAGGTGATGAAGAAGCAGATGCCAAATCAGCTTCTCAGACCCAACGAACAGTTGATTCTCAAGCTAGCGATTTACGAGATGCCAAGTCGGATGCGGTCGATAATATGAACAAGGCTAAGGCTCTTCTGGATGCGACAACAGTTAGGAGTAATACAGATGGTACCGTGGTCGAAGTCAATAAAGATGTTTCAAAATCGACTACAGGGACCAACCAAACTCTGGTTCACATTGTGAGCAACGGGAATTTACAAGTCAAAGGGGAGTTGTCTGAATACAATTTGGCCAATATCTCTGAAGGTCAGGAAGTGGTCCTCACTTCCAAGGTTTATCCGGATAAAACCTGGACAGGCAAGATTTCTTATGTAGCCAACTATCCGACCGACGCGGGTCAAGCAGGTGCCAATGCAGCAGGTGGAACACAAGGAAGCGGTGGAGCCAAGTACCCATTTACAGTGGATATTACCAGTGAGATTGGAGAACTCAAACAAGGCTTTTCTGTCAATATTGAAGTCAAAAGTTCTACTCAACATCCCCTTGTTCCCGTGACAAGTGTCATGGCTGATGGGGATACGAGCTATGTATGGACGGTCGAAAATGGCAAGGCTAAGAAAGTAAAAGTGACGCTTGGTAACGCCGATGCTGAAAACCAGGAAATCTTGTCAGGCTTGAAGAAAGATGCTCAAGTTATTGTGAATCCTAATGAGAAACTGGAAGATGGAAAAGAGATCGGAAAATATGACAAAATTGATTGAACTAAAAGGAATCAATAAAACCTATAAAAATGGGGATCAGGAACTTCGTGTCTTAAAAGACATCGATTTAGAAGTCGAAGAGGGAGAATTTGTGGCCATTATGGGTCCATCTGGCTCAGGAAAATCGACCTTGATGAACGTCATTGGCTTGTTGGACCGCCCGACCAGTGGAGAGTATTTTCTAGAAGATCAGGAGGTTGGAAATCTCAGTGAGAAAAAATTAGCACGTGTTCGAAATGAACAGATCGGTTTTGTCTTTCAACAATTCTTTCTTCTCTCTAAGCTCAATGCCTTTCAAAATGTAGAACTGCCTCTCATTTATGCGGGAGTTCATCCAGCTAAACGGAAGGAATTAGCTGAGCAGTACCTTGAAAAGGTGGAGCTCCATTCTCGCATGCACCATTTGCCGTCGGAACTCTCAGGGGGTCAAAAACAGCGGGTTGCGATTGCTCGAGCCCTTGTCAATCAGCCAGCCATCGTCTTAGCAGATGAGCCGACTGGAGCCCTAGATACCAAGACGGGGGAGCAAATAATGGACTTGTTAACCAAGCTAAACCAAGAAGGAAAAACCATTATCATGGTTACACACGAGCCAGAAATTGCAGCCTTTGCGCATCGCCGCATCGTCATTCGTGATGGAGTGATCTCCTCAGATAGCAAGCTGGAAAGGGGGACCTAATGCAAAATTGGAAATTTGCGATCAGCTCAATTATGAGCCATAAATTACGGTCTTTCTTGACCATGGTGGGGATCATTATTGGGGTCGCTTCTGTCGTTGTCATCATGGCTCTGGGAGATGGTATGAAAGCTGGTGTCACCAAGACCTTCACCAAGGACCAAGAGTATGTACAAATCTCCTATTCTCCCAACAAGAGTGGCTATGTGACTGGGATCAATATTGGTCCTTCTGATGATACTGGAGAAGGAGAAGGCGGAGGCGAAAGTGGCCCTGCAGCTGAAGACCGAGGGATGGCTGCTCCATCGGATATCGATGGGGAAAACGCTGAAGATGTTGATGGTCAAGTCCAAGAAGCACCACCAGTTGTGCAAGAATCTTGGGTTAAGGAATTAACCAAGATTCAAGGCATCGATGGTTACTATGTTAGCAATACCTCCAATGCAACCATTGCTTTTCAAAAGAAAAAAGCAGAAGGGGTAAACATCCAAGGGGTAAATGAAACCTATTTTTCTGTCAAAAAGGTTGAGCTCTTATCTGGACGAAAATTAACCCCTTCAGACTATAGTAATTTCTCCCGGGTGGTGCTCCTTGATGAAGGATTGGCCCAACAATTATTTGGAACGGAGAATCCACTGAATCAGGTGGTCTCTGTTGGGGATAACAATTATCGCGTCGTTGGTATTTTCAAGGATCCAAATGCAGGGACAGCCCTCTATGGAGCTTCTTCAGGTGGAAGTGCCTTGATGGCTAATACCCAGCTGGCATCTGAATTTGGAACCGATGAAATTCAAAATATTGTCGTCCATGTACCAGATGTGAAACAGATCAAAACCGTTGGGATCGAAGCTGCTCAAAAGTTAACAGAACTTTCAGGTGTTCGCCAGGGAGAATTCCAAATCTTTAATTTGGATAGCATCTTAGAGGAAACCAATAAAGTAGTAGGAATTATGACATCAGTCATCGGAGCTATTGCAGGGATTTCCCTTTTGGTTGGCGGGATTGGAGTCATGAATATCATGTTGGTTTCTGTGACAGAGCGGACGAGAGAGATCGGTCTTCGCAAAGCATTGGGAGCAACCCGAGGTAAGATTTTGGTTCAATTTTTGATTGAGTCGATGGTCTTAACCATCATTGGTGGGCTGATTGGCCTTGGCCTTGCTTATGGTGTGAATAGCTTGATTACTACACTCGCAGCAGCCTCCCTAGAAGGACCACCGATTATTTCCTTAAATGTCGCCATCGGCAGTATTATTTTCTCTGCTTTTGTAGGCATCATCTTTGGAATTTTACCAGCGAATAAGGCTTCTAAGTTAAACCCGATCGAAGCACTGCGTTATGAATAAAAAAATAGGAGCGGGTCAGGATGAATTGCTTAAGATTCTCCAAGCTCCTTTTTGATGCTGTTTTGGAATAGCTTGTCGAAACCTTGTCTTATACAGGTCAAACTATTTGGACAGTCAATGACGGTCTTCAGATGTTTTTGAGTATTCATTCAAGAAGCTGCATTTTTTCTTCCATCTTATTTTTGTTTAATTGGTAAATATTAGTGAATTTCTGGCCTAAATATGATAGAATAGGGGAGAATAACTTAGGAGGTTCCAAATGACTACTGAACATATGGAAGAATTGAATGACCAGCAGATTGTCCGTCGTGAGAAAATGGCGGCCCTTCGTGAACAAGGAATCGATCCATTTGGGAAACGATTCGAACGTACTGCAAATTCAGGTCAATTAAAAGAAAAATATTCAGAATTAGATAAAGAACAACTCCACGACTTGAACGAAACAGCTATTATTGCCGGTCGTCTTGTAACAAAACGTGGAAAAGGAAAGGTTGGCTTTGCCCATCTTCAAGACCGTGAAGGTCAAATTCAGATCTACGTTCGTAAGGATGCAGTTGGAGAAGAAAACTACGAGATCTTCAAAAAAGCAGACCTTGGTGATTTCCTTGGTGTTGAAGGGGAAATCATGCGCACAGATATGGGTGAACTTTCGATTAAAGCAACTCATATCACTCACTTGTCAAAAGCCCTTCGTCCCTTGCCTGAAAAATTCCACGGACTTTCAGATGTTGAAACCATCTATCGCAAACGTTATTTGGATTTGATTTCAAACCGTGAAAGCTTCGAACGCTTTGTAACCCGTTCAAAAATCATCTCTGAAATCCGTCGTTATTTAGATGGTCAAGGATTCCTTGAAGTGGAAACACCAGTGCTTCACAATGAAGCTGGTGGTGCGGCTGCCAAACCATTTATCACTCACCACAATGCGCAAAATATTGACATGGTGCTTCGTATCGCGACTGAGCTTCACTTGAAACGTTTGATTGTTGGTGGGATGGAACGCGTTTACGAAATCGGACGGATCTTCCGTAACGAAGGAATGGATGCCACTCACAACCCTGAATTCACTTCGATCGAAGTGTATCAAGCTTACGCTGACTTCCACGATATCATGGACTTAACTGAAGGCATTATCCAACATGCTGCGAAAGCGGTCCATGGTGATGGTCCAATTGACTACCAAGGAACAGAAATCAAAATCAACGAACCATTCAAACGGGTTCACATGGTTGATGCGATTAAAGAAATCACAGGTGTTGACTTCTGGAAAGACATGACCTTTGAAGAAGCTGTAGCACTGGCAAACGAAAAACATGTACCAGTTGAAAAACACTACACAGAAGTGGGACAAATTATCAATGCCTTCTTCGAAGAATTCGTTGAAGAAACCTTGACACAACCAACTTTTGTTTACGGTCACCCAGTAGCAGTATCTCCATTGGCTAAGAAAAATCCAGAAGATCCACGCTTCACTGACCGTTTCGAACTCTTTATCATGACCAAAGAGTATGCCAATGCCTTCACGGAATTGAATGATCCAATCGATCAATTGCAACGGTTTGAAGCGCAAGCGCGTGCCAAAGAATTGGGAGATGACGAGGCTACAGGCATCGACTATGACTATGTTGAAGCCCTTGAATATGGTATGCCACCAACAGGTGGACTTGGAATTGGTATTGACCGTCTCGTTATGTTGTTGACCAATGTAACAACAATTCGCGACGTCCTACTCTTCCCAACTATGAAATAAGCTAAAAGAAAACACTGATCGCAAGATCAGTGTTTTTTAGTCTTCCATATAAGAGGTGTCGTTCCAAGTGTCTAAGTGATAGTGCTCAAAATCATCTGTTGACAGAATCGTCACGCTGGCATTATCTAGTCCGCCATTTTTGCGGAGTTCTCCTGTGTCATAACCAAGCAAGGTTCGAATAGAAGCTGTCAAATTAGCCCCATGTCCAACGATGAGAACAGTATCGAGCTCTTTTCCTTTCAGGCTTTTTACAAAATCACAGGTACGTTTGGTCGTTTCATAGACAGATTCTGCATCAAAGATTTCATTTTGAAAGCGGGCTAGGTTATGGCGAAAGGCATCCATTTGTTGGGGATAGATAGCTGAAATGGTAGAAATTTTAGCACCTTCCAGTTTTCCTAAATTCCACTCACGAAGAGCAGGCGTTGCTTGCAATTCTAGAGGTGTCTCCAATTGATCGAGGATGATCTGTGCGGTATGGACTGTTCGTGGCAGATCACTTGCAAAGGCTGCATCAAAAGGAACACTAGCTAGGTGCTTTCCTAATTTTTCAAGCTGATGAATAGAGGCTGGTAACAGCGGAGAATCGCCATTTGATCCCTGAAAACGTCCCTCTTCATTCCATTCTGTCCGTCCGTGTCGAATAAAATATAGTTTCACAATCTTGTCTCCTTCTCTGTCGTTATTCCAAAATATCTGCAAAAGTCGCTTGTACGAAGTCTGCTAGAAGTTGTGGTTTGATTTGAATACTATGGCCGATTTCCCCAGCAGATACGATCATGCTCTCTAACTGAAGGGCTGATTCATCGATAAAGATTGGGAAAGGATGCTTTTGACGAATGCCCACCGGATTATTGGCACCATGAATATAACCTGTGGTTTTTTCGAGATCCTTTTGAGGAATCATAGCCACTTTCTTATTTCCCGATAATTTGGCCAATTTTTTCTCTGAAAGATGCTCCGTAATAGGAATGATCCCAATCACAGGACCCGTTTTATCACCTTTGAGAGCTAGGGTTTTGAAAATAGTAGAGCGATCAATCCCTTCTGGTAAGATCCCTTCTAAAGCGTTGATTTGTAGGCCTACGTGTTCAATTTTTGCTTTTGTCAAGATCTGCTCGACCAAGGTTTTTTTTACTTTATTTTTTTTTGCCATGGCTTTCTCCTTTTCTCTTTTTCTCTACAAAATCAGATTTCATTAGACCATTATAACATATAATAGCGACGATATTGTCTTCTCCTTAAAAATAGAAAACAGCAGAAAAAGTGAAGATCACTTGATCTGCTGTTTTAAGGCTATGAGGAAGAGTTATCTTTTTGTACCTTGAAAAGTTTCCGATAAATCGCTTCCTGGTCTTGCGTCGGAGCAATTTGGTTGAGATCCAAGTAGTGTGAGAATCCATTTAATTGCCCTTGAGAGGTATATTGATGCAAGTCGTATTCCGTGTTGGTATCTGGTGCAGCATTATAGTAGCCATCATCAAATCCATAAGTAGGAATCCAAAGAGCCGTAAATTTATCAGTGGAGATACTGTGTTCTTCCATGAAGTAGGTTCCGATATAGAGTCCAATATTTTTTGCACCCAAAGCTTGTAGTTTTGCTCGGAAAGCTTCAACGCCTGCATTCATATCCTTCATGGTTTTTTCTTCAACATCCAACCAATAGTAGGTCGGTTTATAAGGAGAAGCAGCCTTGTAAAATTCTTCTGCCTCTTTCTCCATTTCTTTTTTATCCTTGGCCGCGACATAAGCATAGACCGCGACAGGAATGTTCCGCTTTTGGAATTCTTGGATATGAGTTTGATAAGATTTATCCAGACCATTTAAGTAGGTCGCTGCATTTTCCTTTTTAGCTTGAGCACCACTGTGAACACGAACGATCACGCCCCCTACATTTTGAGAAAGGGTATCATAATCGATTTCACTTGGCAATTGCCAACCAGAAATATCAATGATCGGGCGACCAACCAGTTCTGGATTAATGTCTTCTTCTTTTTTTGAAGAAGAGGAAGCAGTTGTTGCTTTTTTTGATGTATTGGAGTTCGGAATGGTTTTGGTTGTTTCTTGTCGCTCTCTTGCTTGTAGATCGGCAATCGTTCGTGAAAGAACGAGAAAAGAAATGATACCGATAAAAAAGACCAAGAGAACAACGGGTTTTATCCTTTTTCTCATACAGAAACATTTTACCGTAAAAAAAACGAAAAGGCAAAACTTAATGCTTAAAAGATGCTGATTTCAGCCATTATTTTCAAAAAAAAGGAATCTTTTCATCGAAAAAGGATAAAAATATATGAAAATAAGAAGAATGATTAGAATATTTCTTGAAAATAGGGAAGAAGCCGAATCTTTTCTGGCCTTTCCTTGGTTTTGCTTCTTAAAAATGATATAATGAAGGTTGAACATTAGGAATATGGTGAATTATGAAAATTGAAAAAAGACATCTTTTAAATTATTCCATCCTCATTCCCTATTTGATTTTATCCATCATTGGCTTGATTGTTGTCTATTCGACAACAAGTGCCTTGGCAATTCAAAGTGGAGTGAGTTCGATTCGGATGGTACGGACACAGGGACTCTTTTTTATCCTTAGTCTCCTAACCATCGCCCTGATTTATAAATTTAGCTTAGATTTCCTTCGAAATAAAAAAGTACTGGCTGTTGTCATTTTTGCTGAAGTGATTTTGTTGATTTTGTCTAGGTTTATCACAGATACGGTCAATGGGGCTCACGGTTGGTTGACCATTCCTGGAGGGTTTAGTATCCAGCCAGCAGAATATCTCAAGGTGATCTTAGTCTGGTATCTAGCCTTGATCTTTTCTAAACGACAAGACGAGATCCGCGATTATGATTATCAAGCCTTGACCCACAATGAATGGATTCCAAGGAATTTAAACGATTGGCGTTGGCTGACCTTGATTCTGATTGGAATCGTTGTGATTATGCCGGACTTGGGAAATGCGACGATCTTGGCCTTAACGGTCTTGATCATGATTACGGCTAGTGGAGTGGGCTATCGTTGGTTTACCTCTTTACTTGGTTTAGTTGTAGGAGCATCCACCATTGTCCTTGGTTCAATTTGGATTATCGGTGTGGACCGTGTCGCTAAAATTCCTGTCTTTGGTTATGTAGCCAAACGTTTTAGTGCCTTCTTTAACCCCTTTAATGACTTGTCTGGCGCAGGTCACCAATTAGCTAATTCTTACTATGCCATGAGTAACGGTGGTTGGTTTGGCTTGGGGCTAGGAAATTCCATTGAAAAACAAGGTTACTTACCAGAAGCGCACACAGACTTTGTGTTTGCGATCGTGATTGAAGAATTAGGTTTTGTTGGAGCTAGCTTGATCCTTGCTCTCCTATTTTTCTTAATTCTTCGGATCATTTTAGTCGGTATTCGAGCAAAGAATCCTTTTAATTCGATGATGGCCATTGGGATCGGTGGGATGATCTTAGTGCAAACCTTCATTAACATCGGAGGAATTTCTGGTTTGATTCCGTCTACAGGAGTGACCTTCCCCTTCTTATCCCAAGGGGGAAATAGCTTATGGGTCTTATCCGTAGCGATTGCTTTCGTTTTGAATATCGATGCTAGTGAAAAACGGGCTAAGATGGAACAAGAAGGCATGGTTTTTGAAGAAAAAGGTAAAATCAAACCTTATTATTAAAAGGGAATTGTTGAATGGCTATTCAAAAAGGAGAAAAAATGGTCTTACAAAAATTAGAGAACTTCACAAATAAAGATATTATCAAAGAAGAAGCCGAAATCTTAACCAATTTATTAGATGATATTACGAAAAATTTGGTTCGTCCGGAAACCTTTGATAAAATTAGGCAGTTGAAGGATCTATCAAAAACACAGAACTATCGTGAGTTGAATCAAATAGTGGAACAATTGACAAATGAAGAAATGACAGTGATTTCACGTTATTTTGCCATTTTACCACTCTTGATTAACATCTCAGAAGATGTCGATTTGGCCTATGAAATCAATCATTTGAATAACGTGGATGGTGAATACCTCGGAAAACTTTCTTCAACCATTAAAGAAGTTGCAAAAAATGAAGATGCACAAGAAATTCTTGAAAATCTCAATATTGTACCTGTTTTAACAGCCCATCCAACTCAAGTGCAACGAAAAACCATGCTGGATCTAACCAATCATATTCATGCTCTTCTTCGTCAGCACCGGGATGTTAAAGCTGGTTTAATGAATGAGAATAAGTGGTATAACAACCTTCGTTGTAATATCGAAATCATGATGCAAACGGATATGATTCGTGACAAAAAATTGAAGGTTACTAATGAAATCACCAACGTCATGGAATATTACAATAGCTCCTTCTTGCAAGCTGTTCCAAACCTGATGTTGGAATACAAACGCTTGGCAAAAGAGCATGGATTAGAGCTTGAACAACCACGTCCGATCACAATGGGTATGTGGATCGGGGGAGACCGGGACGGGAATCCATTTGTAACAGCTGAGACCTTGAAGCGTTCAGCAACTATTCAAAGTGAAGTCATTTTGAACTATTACATCGAAAAGATTTCAAAATTATACCGTCATTTCTCCCTTTCAACGAGTCTTTCTAAAACAAGTGAAGCAGTAGCTGAAATGGCCGCCCTATCCAGTGATACATCCGTCTTTCGTGAAAAAGAACCTTACCGTCGGGCTTTCCACTATATCCAGTCAAAATTGATCCAAACCTTGGTCAATTTAAAAGAATGGACTATGGTTGGGGAAACTAGAGAAGATCGTTATGCTGTCGAGAGATTATTAGGGGCAAACGCTCATCAACAAGGGCCAGTTTCTGATTATATCGGCAATCGTATCTCTGGGGCTCTAAAGAAAATTTCTGAGAAAGAAGCTCCAGCTTATGCATCAGCTCAAGAATTTAAAGAAGACCTTGAAAAGATAAAAGATTCCTTGTTAGAAAACAAATCAGAGTATTTAATTTCTGGTGAGTTTGCAGAACTGCTAGAAGCCATCGATGTTTTTGGATTCTATCTGGCCTCTATTGATATGCGCCAGGATTCTAGTGTGCATGAAGCCTGTGTGGCAGAATTGCTGAAATCAGCTGGAATTAATGACCATTATTCTGATTTATCAGAGGATGAAAAGTGTCAAGTTCTCCTGAAAGAACTTTTAGAAGACCCACGTATTTTATCAGCAACTCATGCTGAAAAATCTGAACTGCTTGAAAAAGAATTGGCGATTTTCCAAACAGCCCGTGAATTGAAGGATCGTTTAGGAGAAGAAGTCATTCGTCAAAACATCATTTCTCATGCAACCAGTGTGTCAGATATGTTGGAATTGGCTGTGATGCTGAAAGAAGTGGGCTTAGTCGATACAGAAAAAGCTCGCGTTCAAATCGTACCTTTGTTTGAAACGATCGAAGATTTGGATCATTCAGAAGAAACCATGAGAAGTTACTTGTCTCTTCCGATTGCCAAACGTTGGATTGCTTCTAAGAACAACTACCAAGAGATTATGTTAGGATACTCTGATTCCAACAAAGATGGTGGATACTTGTCTTCTTGTTGGACCCTCTTTAAAGCCCAACAACAATTGACCGCTATCGGAGATGAGTTTGGAGTGAAGATTACCTTCTTCCATGGTCGTGGTGGTACTGTTGGCCGTGGTGGAGGTCCTACTTATGAAGCCATCACGTCTCAACCGTTGAAATCCATTAATGACCGTATCCGCTTAACTGAGCAAGGGGAAGTGATCGGCAATAAATATGGAAATAAAGATGCTGCCTACTACAACCTTGAGATGCTCGTCTCTGCAACCATTAACCGAATGATTGCCGAACAAAAGAGTCCATTCTCTATGTTTGATCGTTTCGGGGAAGTCATGGATAAAGTCGTGAATCGCAGTTACGATATCTATCGTGATTTGGTCTTTGGAAATGAGCACTTCTATGACTACTTCTTTGAATCAAGTCCGATCAAAGCAATTTCAAGCTTTAATATTGGTTCACGTCCTGCTGCTCGTAAGACCATTACAGAAATCGGTGGTTTGCGTGCTATCCCATGGGTCTTCTCATGGTCACAAAGTCGGGTGATGTTCCCTGGTTGGTACGGAGTAGGTTCTAGCTTTAAGGAATTTATCGATGAGGATCCTGAGAATATCGAAACCCTTCGATACATGTATAAAAACTGGCCTTTCTTCCAATCTCTCTTGTCAAATGTGGACATGGTCTTATCCAAAGCCAACATGGACATTGCCTTTGAGTACGCCCAATTGTGTGAAGAGGAAGAAGTTCGTAATATCTATCAGATCATCTTACATGAATGGCAATTGACCAAGGACATCATCTTGATGATTGAAGAGCAAGACGAGTTGCTCGCTGAAAACCCTTATCTGAAAGAAAGTTTAGATTATCGGATGCCGTACTTTAACGTTTTGAACTATATTCAGTTAGAATTGATTCGACGTCAACGGACCGGACAATTATCAGCCGATCAAGACAAGCTAATCCATATCACCATCAACGGTGTGGCGACAGGATTACGTAATTCAGGTTAAAAAAATCGGAACGACTGTTCCGATTTTTTTATTCCCTGAACCCAAAGAAGCAAAAGGTACAGAAAGGCTTAAATAGCAGATTTTAAATGAGAATTTTCAAAGCTAGATCAGGATCTTTCAGCAAGCTGATAAAATAAAAGAAAAGAAGAGGAATAATTAAGAAAATATAGGTAAAAGGCTTGCAATTTTATCTAAAATTCGATAGAATAGTAAGGAAAGTTAGACTGTATTGCCTACTGTCTATCTATAAAATATATTTTATTGGAGGCTTTTACTCAAATGGCAAAAGAAAAATACGATCGTAGTAAACCGCACGTTAACATCGGTACAATCGGACACGTTGACCACGGTAAAACTACCCTAACTGCAGCAATCACAACTGTTTTGGCACGTCGTTTGCCTTCATCAGTTAACCAACCTAAAGACTATGCGTCTATCGATGCTGCTCCAGAAGAACGCGAACGCGGTATCACCATCAACACTGCACACGTTGAGTACGAAACTGCTAAACGTCACTACGCTCACATCGACGCTCCAGGACACGCGGACTACGTTAAAAACATGATCACTGGTGCCGCTCAAATGGACGGAGCTATCCTTGTAGTAGCTTCAACTGACGGACCAATGCCACAAACACGTGAACACATCCTTCTTTCACGTCAGGTTGGTGTTAAACACTTGATCGTCTTCATGAACAAAGTTGACTTGGTTGACGATGAAGAATTGCTTGAATTGGTTGAAATGGAAATCCGTGACCTTCTTTCAGAATACGATTTCCCAGGTGATGACCTTCCAGTTATCCAAGGTTCAGCTCTTAAAGCTCTTGAAGGTGACTCTAAATATGAAGATATCATCATGGAATTGATGGATACTGTTGATGAGTACATCCCAGAACCAGAACGCGATACTGACAAACCATTGCTTCTTCCAGTCGAAGACGTATTCTCAATCACTGGACGTGGTACAGTTGCTTCAGGACGTATCGACCGTGGTGTTGTTCGTGTCAACGATGAAATCGAAATCGTTGGTATCAAAGACGAAATCCAAAAAGCAGTTGTTACTGGTGTTGAAATGTTCCGTAAACAACTTGACGAAGGTCTTGCAGGGGATAACGTTGGTGTGCTTCTTCGTGGTATCCAACGTGATGAAATCGAACGTGGACAAGTTATCGCTAAACCAGGTTCAATCAACCCACACACTAAATTCAAAGGTGAAGTTTACATCCTTACTAAAGAAGAAGGTGGACGTCATACTCCATTCTTCAACAACTACCGTCCACAGTTCTACTTCCGTACAACTGACGTAACTGGATCTATCGAACTTCCAGCTGGAACTGAAATGGTAATGCCTGGTGATAACGTGACTATCGACGTTGAGTTGATCCACCCAATCGCCGTTGAACAAGGTACTACATTCTCAATCCGTGAAGGTGGACGTACTGTTGGTTCAGGTATGGTTACTGAAATCGAAGCTTAATTCGATCTAGTTCCCAGATTAACAATTATATAGACAGACAGAAAACCCCGTGAAGACGGGGTTTTTATTTTGGTAAAAAGTAAAATGAGCTTGTGCAACCTTTCATTATGACGAAAATTATGGTAAAATAGATAGTATAAAATTAGAAAAAAGAGGTATGTGAAATGTCACGTAAACCATTTATCGCTGGTAACTGGAAAATGAACAAAAATCCAGAAGAAGCAAAAGCATTCGTTGAAGCTGTAGCATCAAAACTTCCTTCAGCTGACCTTGTTGAAGCTGGTATCGCAGCTCCTGCAGTTGACTTGACAACTGTTCTTGCTGCTGCTAAAGGTTCAAACCTTAAAGTTGCTGCCCAAAACACTTACTTTGAAAATGCTGGTGCCTTCACTGGTGAAACTAGCCCACAAGTTTTGAAAGAAATCGGTACTGACTACGTTGTGATCGGTCACTCAGAACGTCGTGACTACTTCCATGAAACTGATGAAGATATCAACAAAAAAGCAAAAGCAATCTTTGCGAACGGTATGCTTCCAATCATCTGTTGTGGTGAAAGCCTTGAAACTTACGAAGCTGGTAAAGCAGCAGAATTTGTAGGGGCTCAAGTTTCAGCTGCTCTTGCTGGATTGACTGCAGAACAAGTGGCTTCAACAGTTATCGCATACGAACCAATCTGGGCGATCGGTACTGGTAAATCAGCTTCACAAGACGACGCACAAAAAATGTGTAAAGTTGTTCGTGACGTTGTAGCTGCTGACTTTGGTCAAGAAGTGGCTGACAAAGTACGTGTTCAATACGGTGGTTCAGTGAAACCTGAAAACGTTGCTGAATACATGGCTTGTCCAGACGTTGACGGAGCTCTTGTAGGTGGTGCATCACTTGATCCAGAAAGCTTCTTGGCATTGCTTGACTTCGTTAAATAATGACATATAAAAAGGCGAGAGGTTTCTCGTCTTTTTTATAGTAGAAAAGACCAGCTACAAAGCTGGTCTTTTAAGTTAGGAACGTCCTAATAGTTTCTTAACGAGAGAAATCAGTTTGTATTTCAGAGGACTTGGGTAATAACGGAAGGTCCCCATCTTACGGACGATGTAGCCGTTGAAGTTTTGTTTGAAACGAAGAACACCGTCTGACCCGTCAAAGATTCCTTGAATACCAAGGAAGTTATATCTTGGGATACCACGTTTGATGGTTTCAAGCATCATATATTCCTGGAGAACAGCAGGAGCATAGAACTTATTAAATTCTGTATAAGAGCCACTGAATAAATAGGTGGATTCTTGTGGCATATAGACGAAGAGGCTACCTGCAAGAATGACGTCTTGATCTCCATATTTTTCAATATATTCTTTTGCGTCCCTCTTTCTCACCTCAAAGGTATCAAACTGGCTAGAGAATTCACGAAGTTGATTTTGTTTTTTCTCTGAATTGGGGTTGACTTCAAGATCCTTCTGTAATTTCTCAATCTTCTGTGCTAGTTTTCCTTGGTCTTTTTCAAGATTCGTGTAGTAATGGTGGAAGTTCAGTGTTGCGATCATGAAATCTGCATTGTCGCCAAAACTGTCATAGAAAGTTTGGTAATAATCCAAGGTCTTATCCTGATAGTCGCGACGGTCACTGGTAGAGGAAGTAATATCCTTAAAGAGTTGCAGTTCATCTCGGTTTAATCGTTTCAGTTCAATACCGAAAGATTTGGCTTTCTTGACAAGTGGCTTTCCTTTTTTACTGAAGCTCTTGAGAAGATTTTTCTCGGTGATACCCTCCATATCTTTCACATAATGCCAATCACCTTCTCCACCTGGATAACCTGTTGTTAAACCATCATGCTGATAGCCCAATTTTTTTAGGGTATCCATAAAATGGGTTTGCTCTTCACTGGTTGGATTGCCGTCACTGTCAAAGTTTTGATAGGTATCATAGGGCTTGATAACGAGTTCAATAGCCCCATTTTCTTTCGCATAGTCTTTTAAGGCTGCATAGAAGGGTTCTAGCATAGATTCCTCTTGGTAAAGGGGGCCAGAATTGATTTCCATATGGAGACCACCTGTCATAGGAAGACTGTACAAGATTGCTGCCACTTGGACTTGATCTTCTTGCTTCCAAGCGATAAATTGGACGGTATTTCCTCGCTTTTTAAGCAGATCTGCCATTTCAGCAGACTGGATAAAAGAGCGATGGGAGACAGTATTTGCAAATGAGGTAAATTCTTCTTTTGAAATTGTCGTAAGAGTCATGTAACTTTATTTACTCCTTAATTTTTTCCGGATCTTGTAGACTTTGTTTACAAGTGGATAGAGTGGACTGGTTGGGAGGTTGAATTCCCCAACAAATTCTTCAATGACAGGATTAAATTTAGATTTAAAATGATAGAGACCACCATCGAGTGAATTTTCAATGCCCCCCATATTTTGCCAAGAAGCACCACGGTCGAAAGCGTGTTGGGCAGTTTCATACCAGGTGAGGATAGCAGGTTGGTAACGGCGGAATTCTTCATCCATCCCTGCATAAACATTTTCAGACGTCCCACCGAATTCAAGGGTTAAGGTCCCAGATAAAGGAACGATCTGTCTACCTGCTTGGAGATGCTGTTCAAGAAATTGCAGTTCTTCCTCTATCCGCTCTTTTTCTTTTTGGTTATTCTCAACCTTGCCAGGCTTTGTTTTTTCTGTGAATTTTTCAGCCTCTGCCTTGTTTTTTTCAAGATCTTTTGTAAGGGAGGTTTTCCGTTTCTCGAGATCTAGCGTAGACAAGGTAATGTAGGATTGTCCTTGGTAGGTTGTGAGCAGTTTTTCGTAGTAGTCTTTTCCACGTAAATGAATGCTTTTACGAGCCTCAGTCTTTTTCATGAGAGAAGCAAAGTCCTCTAACAATTCGGTTCCGCCAAATTGGACTTGGATTCCTTTGTTTCGAGCAGTTCGGATGGCTTGTCGAGTAGATTTTGAAAGATCTTGCTCGGTGAAAAACTCTTTGTGGATATTTGCTTGAAAGCGTGGTTGGATATTTTCTGCCATATCACTGGTTCGGCCAGTCCATTCAACCCCTTCTTTAGTTAAGGTGTCGATCATCGCTTGCACAGTAGGAGCTTCCGTCTTTTCTTGTCCAATCAAGTGTTTACTCAAGAAAAGACTTGGATCAAATTTCACAAACAAGGCCTTGTATTGTTTGGCTATCTTTTTAAGGGACTGGATCACAAATGAAACCAGCTCTTTGTTTTGGTAATCCATGATTGGACCTCGAGGAATGTAGAGCATGGAAAAGCCAAGTGGCAGGGGTTGAATCAAGATGCTAGCAACAGCGACTAATTGGTCTTCTTGATAAAAACCAACCCGTTCATTTCCCCAATTATCTTTGATTTTTGCCCATGAGCTGCTTTGTAAGAGATTAGTTTGGTCACTCTGAATAACAAAGTCATCATGCTCACTAGCAGAAATTCCTAGCTGGTAATGGTACATTTCTTATAATACCCACTTTCTAATGGCGTATGCAACGCCAGATTCATCATTTGATTTGGTAATAGTTGTAGCAATTTTTTTAAGAGCTGGATTGCCATTCTCCATAACGACGGCATGTCCCACGACTTCTAGCATGGAACGGTCATTTTCCTCATCTCCGATGGCCATGGTTTCTTCTTGCTGAATTCCAAGTCGTTCAGCTAGATGAAGAACAGCTGATCCCTTATTGGTTGTTTTCCCTAGAATTTCTAAATAAAAAGGGGCTGATTTGACCATAGTGAAGCGATCCTTGAATTCTTTAGGGATTTTTGCAATCGCAGCATCTAGAATATCTGGTTCATCGATATACATGGCCTTGACAAATTCTTTCTCACGAACTTCTTCAGGCGTCCGGTAATAAAGGGGCATATTGACCAGTTGAGATTCATGAATGGTGTAGCGTCCGATATCGCGATTGCTGGTATAGATGCCGTCTTTAGTAATAGCATGAGAGTGGATTTGGAGTTTGTTAGCAAGAGACTCGATATCGAGATAGTCCTCATAATGTAAAAGGTCTTTGATGAGTTCTTTTCCAGTAGCAGTTTCTTGCACCAGACCGCCATTAAAGGTAATGACATAGTCTCCAGGATCCATCAAATGGAGTTCTTTTAAAAGTTTTGAGACCCCTGCGATAGGACGACCGGTTGTGATCACGATTTTAACGCCTGCGGCTTTAGCATCTTGAATGGCTTCAAATACGGAAGGTGTGATCTCTTTTTTTGAATTGAGGAGTGTACCATCGATATCGATCGCAACTAATTTAATGGACATCCGTCTCTCCTGTAAAATAATCATTGGTAATGTAAGAAGTGAATTCTTCTACTTGCTTACTGAAAAGTCCATTAACCTCCAGCATTTCTTTTGGAAAATAGAAGCGGTTGTCCCCATAGCGAGTTCCTGCTAAAGCAGCGACGAGTGGAGACAACTGAGATAATTCAGCGAGACTCCCATCTTTTCGGATCATCTCGATCTGGGTCCGTGGTTTTTCAAGCTCTGGTCGATAAATATCGTAAGGCAGGTCAAAATTTTGATGAATAGCGGTGTAGTAGGTTGGATTAAAGCCAACCTCTTTAATCAGTTTTTCAAGGATTGCTAAGTCTTTCCGCTTATCTTCTGTAAATAGAATCGACTTAAAGACTTTCCGATTGATATAGCGCTGAGCAAGATCAGACAAGATGGTATCCGGACTATCCATCCAGACTTGGAAATAGGTATTCATCACACCGTCATCTAGATTTAGGTAGTCTTGAATGGTGACCTCTTCTTCAAAAAATGGAATCAAGCGAGGTGAAGTCAGTTGAAAATACTCTTTCTGATCTGGATAAATGGTTCTAGCTCGTTTGAGAAGATTTTGAAGGAGGACTTCCATGGCACGAGTAGCCGGGTGGAAGTAGACCTGCATATACATTTGGTAACGGCTGACCACGTAATCCTCGACAGCGTGCATGCCATTTTGTTGGAAGGCAATGCCATTTTCAATCGGTCGAATGACGCGAAGAATGCGGGTCAAGTCGAATTTTCCATAGGAAGCACCTGTAAAGTAAGCATCCCGTAGTAAATAATCCATCCGGTCCACATCAATTTGACTAGAAATCAATTGCACCACTTGCTTATTGGGGTAGGTGTGGTCAATGACGCTGGCTACACGATTAGGGAAATCAGGTGCCACCTGTAAGAGGATCTGATTGACCTCTGTCTCTGGACTGGTGATGATCAGCTGGGTCATTTTTTCGTGATCGGTCCCAAAGAGTCCTTCGAAGGTATGGGAATAGGCACCATGCCCGATATCATGAAGAAGAGCGGCTGTCATGGTCAGTAAGTTTTCATCAGAATTCCATTGCTCTGCATACTTTTCCTCAAAAATGGACAGGATGCGTCTTGAAATTTCATAGGCGCCAAGACAGTGAGAAAAACGACTATGCTCCCCACCGTGGAAGGTAAAACCAGATGTCCCCAGTTGTTTGATGCGGCGTAGTCGTTGAAATTCTTTACTATTAATTAATTGATAAATGATGGGATGATCCACATGAACGTAATCATGTACGGGATCGCGAAAGACTTTTTCATTCATGGGTCTATTATAGCAAAAAAAAGCCTATTTTGCGATCTAGAGGCTAATAGGGGCAGTCAAAATGCGTAAAATTTGATAGAATAGTAAGGCAATAAAAGAAGAGAAGGAGACAAAGATGCAGATTCGCATTCAAAATACCATTCGATTTGGAGAAGAAATGGAAATCGTTGATCAGTACTATCAAGGTGAATGGAAGGAAAAAGCAGGTTTTCAATATCTCTTGTATACCAATGAAGAAGATGAAAAGGTTGCTTTGAAATTTTCCAACGATGAATTGGTCATGACACGATTCTCAAGTCCTAAATCCATCATGCGTTTCTACAAAAATGAAGATGGTGGGGCAATCATCCCAACTCCGATGGGCATTCAGCAGTTTTTGATTACAACAGACCTCTTTCAATTAGAAGCAGGTCATTTGCAAGTCTCTTATCGCTTGTTAACTCTCGATGGAGAACAGGAATTTGCCAATTATCAATTACTAGTGGAATGGGAAGAATAGACCTCATTAAATTATTAGAGATCCCGCTTGCTTTATTCTATAAAAATGGTATAATAAAACCACTCAAGGGAGTAGCTGGCGGTTTTCCGCGATAGTGTCGTCATTACGAATTATTTCCGGCACTATATTAAACAGCGAGACTTGTTTTTTTAAAAAACAGGTCTCTTTTTTTGTAAAAAGAGGCCAAAAAGGAGGAGACTGTTTTGTCAAAAGAACAAAATAAAGATTTGTTTTACACGCAATCTTCTGAGGAAGTCCTAAAGAACTTGGACTCATCTGTCGAAGGTTTGTCAACCGCCCAGGCTCAAGAACGCCTAGCGACTTATGGTCGAAATGAGTTGGAAGAGGGCGAAAAACGTAGCCTACTAGCTAAATTCCTTGATCAATTTAAGGATTTGATGATTATCATCTTGCTTGTGGCAGCAGCACTTTCTGTGCTTACAGAAGGGATGGACGGTTTAACGGATGCCATGATCATCTTGGCCGTAGTTGTCTTGAATGCTGCCTTTGGGGTATACCAAGAAGGGCAAGCAGAAGCAGCCATTGAAGCGTTGAAAAATATGTCTAGCCCGATGGCCCGGGTTCGTCGGGATGGCCACGTTATTGAGATTGATTCAAAAGAATTAGTTCCTGGGGACATCGTCTTGCTAGAAGCGGGAGATGTCGTGCCTGCTGATATGCGCTTGTTTGAAGCAGCTTCCCTTAAAATCGAAGAAGCAGCTCTTACAGGGGAATCTGTCCCAGTTGAAAAAGATGTGACAGGACTTGTCGAAGCTGATGCAGGTATTGGTGACCGTGTCAATATGGGTTACCAAAACTCAAACGTAACATACGGTCGTGGTATTGGTGTCGTGACTAACACTGGTATGTATACAGAAGTTGGGAAGATTGCGGATATGTTGGCCAATGCGGATGAAACAGAAACACCGTTGAAGCAAAGTTTGGAACAACTCTCTAAAGCCTTGACTTACTTAATTGTTGTGATTGCGGTCATTACTTTCTTAGTTGGTGTCTTCGTTCGTGGAGAGCATCCATTGGAAGGCTTGATGGTTGCGGTAGCCCTTGCGGTTGCGGCGATTCCAGAAGGACTTCCTGCCATTGTAACCATCGTTCTTTCTTTGGGAACAACAACCCTTGCCAAACGCAATTCGATTGTTCGTAAATTGCCAGCCGTTGAAACACTTGGTTCAACAGAAATCATCGCATCTGATAAAACAGGTACTTTGACCATGAACCAAATGACGGTTGAAAAAGTCTATACCAACGGTCAATTACAAAGTGCAGCAACTGAGATAGCTGCTAGCAACAATACCCTTCGTATCATGAACTTTGCCAATGATACCAAGGTGGACCCATCTGGCAAGTTGATTGGGGACCCAACAGAAACTGCCTTGGTGCAGTTTGGCTTAGATCACAACTTTGATGTTCGTGAAGTCTTGAAGGATGAGCCACGTGTAGCTGAATTGCCATTTGACTCAGACCGTAAGCTTATGTCTACCATCCATAAAGAAGAAAACGGTTCTTACTTTATCGCTGTGAAGGGTGCGCCTGACCAATTGCTCAAACGTGTGACGCGTATTGAAGTCAATGGGGAAGTTCGTCCTATCACGGATGAAGATAAGAAAGCTATCCTTGCTACCAACAAAGACTTGGCTAAACAAGCCCTTCGTGTCTTGATGATGGCTTATAAGACAAGCAAGGAAATTCCAACTTTGGAGTCTGAAATTGTTGAGTCTGACCTGATCTTCTCTGGTTTGGTCGGTATGATTGACCCTGAGCGTCCAGAAGCTGCAGAAGCTGTCCGTGTCGCTAAGGAAGCGGGTATCCGTCCGATCATGATCACTGGTGACCACCAAGATACAGCAGAAGCTATTGCCAAACGTCTGGGAATCATCGATCCAAATGATACCGAAGACCATGTCTTCACAGGGGCTGAGTTGAATGAACTCTCTGACGAAGAATTCCAAAAAGTCTTCAAGCAATATTCTGTCTATGCGCGTGTATCACCTGAACACAAGGTTCGGATCGTGAAAGCTTGGCAAAATGAAGGAAAAGTTGTTGCCATGACAGGGGATGGGGTCAACGATGCACCATCACTTAAGACAGCTGATATCGGTATCGGTATGGGGATTACAGGTACAGAAGTTTCTAAGGGAGCTTCAGATATGGTCCTTGCCGATGATAACTTTGCAACCATTATCGTAGCGGTAGAAGAAGGACGTAAGGTCTTCTCAAATATCCAAAAATCTATCCAATACCTCTTGTCTGCCAATATGGCTGAGGTCTTCACCATCTTCTTTGCAACCCTCTTTGGATGGGATGTTCTTCAACCAGTACATCTTCTCTGGATTAACCTGGTTACCGATACTCTTCCAGCCATCGCTCTTGGTGTGGAACCAGCTGAGCCAGGTGTCATGACCCACAAACCTCGTGGACGTAAATCGAACTTCTTTGACGGTGGGGTCTTCGGAGCTATTCTTTATCAAGGTATCTTCCAAACCATGCTGGTTCTTGGTGTTTATGGCTGGGCCTTACTCTCTCCAGAACATGCGACTCGTGCCGAAATCCATGCAGACGCTTTGACCATGGCATTTGCAACTCTTGGTTTGATCCAATTGCTCCATGCCTTTAACGTTAAATCGGTTTACCAATCGATCTTTAAAGTGGGACTCTTCAAGAACAAGACCTTTAACTGGTCGATTCCAGTTGCCTTTGTTCTCTTGATGGCGACCATCATTGTCCCTGGATTTAACAAACTCTTCCATGTCTCTCATTTGAGTTTGACACAATGGTTAGCAGTTATGATTGGTTCGCTCTTGATTGTTGTTCTCGTTGAGATTGTTAAAGCTGTTCAACGTGCACTTGGAAAAGATAAAAACGCCATTTAAACATAAAAAAGTCATCTTTGGATGGCTTTTTTTGTGGGCAAAATAGACTGGGCATATTTCTTGAGGTAGGTGTGGATTTTTGATAAACTAGTCAACAGTTTGAAGAAAGGAAACTTAGTTATGAAAAAGTTTTTTGCTGAAGTAATCGGCACATTTATGCTTGTCTTTATCGGGACTGGCGCAGTCGTTTTTGGAAATGGAACAGAAGGTCTGGGACATTTAGGAATTGCCTTGGCATTCGGTTTATCCATTGTTGCAGCAGCTTACTCAATTGGGACTGTTTCAGGTGCCCACTTGAACCCGGCTGTTTCGATTGCCATGTTTGTGAACAAACGCTTGTCTTCAAAGGACTTGGTTAATTATATTGCAGCTCAAGTAGTGGGGGCGGTTCTCGCATCTGCAACAGTTCTCTTCCTCTTGTCAAATTCAGGTATGTCAACAGCTAGTCTTGGTGAAAACGCCCTAGCGAAGGGTGTGACTCCATTTGGCGGATTCTTGTTTGAAGTAATTGCTTCCTTTATCTTTATTTTGGTCATCATGACAGTAACATCAGCTACCAAAGGTAATGGCAAGATCGCTGGTCTTGTGATCGGTTTGAGCTTGACTTTGATTATTCTTGTTGGTTTGAACATTACTGGACTTTCTGTTAACCCAGCTCGTAGCTTGGCACCTGCCCTCTTTGTTGGTGGTGCAGCCCTTCAACAAATTTGGATCTTTATCTTGGCTCCAATTGTCGGTGGTGTTCTGGCTGCAATCGTTGCAAAAAATCTCTTGGATACAGAAGTGTAAAAAAATTGGTCCCAGAGGGACCAATTTTTTTATAGTTCAAGGATCGTCATGGCTTGAGAAAATTCATGAGTGAGCTGTTTTTTCTTGTATGCTTTAAATTCGGGGAGGTCTTTGATTCTGCGATAGCGTTTGTAGGGATCGTATCGTTTTGAAAAATCATATTCAGGAAAAGCTTCGAAAAATTGTTTGCAGAGCTCCCATTCTCGGACATAGCCTAAAGGTCTAGCATGATAGGTGATGTTGTCAATGGTTGTTGCTGGCATTCGATGGTGGCTATGACCAAAAATCACCTCTTTGACAGGATATTGTCTAAACAGTTCATGAAAGGCTTGGCTCCCTAGAAAAGCATTAAAGCGTTCAAAATAAGGGTGGCGCATAAGAAAATGACTATGAGGCACAAAGTGCATGGCGATGATCAGGGGTTGGTCTACTCGCATGAGCTCTTGTTCCAGCTCTTGCAACAGACGTTGGGTAATGGCTGGATCAGATCCCATTCGTTGGAGGCGTCTGTCAAACCAAAATAGATTTTTGGTTTAGAGATGTTTTTGGGGAGAGATGGTAGGAACAAAGCTGTAGTCATACCAGCCCGAAAAGGCAAGAAGCGTATGATTGGAGAAGGGAATCTTTTGAAATTCAAAAGGTCTCATGGCTTCTTCTGATAGGCCCAGCATATCATGATTTCCTAGGCTAAAGGTCACTGGAAGGTGACATTGAAGTTGGTCTAAAAATTCCTGTGAGGTCTTTTCAAAGCCGTTGGCAATATCTCCTGCAATATGGAGATGTTGAATTTTTTTGTCCTTGAAAAGAGTGATCAGGGTCTCTATTTCGTCTTTGCCGAAGTTGTTTGAATCAATATGTAAATCGGACATAAAAGCTACTGTTGTCATGCTACCAGTCTAGCATAAGAGGATCTTTTTTTCTAACAATTAGGTTACAAAGAAATAGAAAAATACTGAAAAAAAGCTGGCTTGGCAGTGGTCAACCAGCAGATCCAATATTGGAAGGTGGGCAAATAGTGAAGGTTATGATATAATAGACTAGATACATAGAAAGAGGTACTTATGGACATTTCAGAAATTCGTCAAAAAATTGACGCAAATCGTGAAAAATTAGCTTCTTTCAGGGGGTCTCTTTGACTTAGAGGCATTGGAAGAAGAAATTGCCATTTTAGAAAATAAAATGACAGAACCTGATTTTTGGGATGATAACATTGCTGCGCAAAAGACATCTCAAGAATTAAATGAACTCAAGCAGACCTATGAAAATTTCCATCAAATGGTGGATCTCTTTGATGAGTCAGAAATCTTACTGGACTTTTTGGCAGAAGATGATTCGGTCAAGGAAGAATTGATCGAGAAGTTGGAGGAGCTGGATAAACGTATGACCAGCTATGAGATGACCTTGCTATTGTCTGAACCCTATGACAATAATAATGCCATCTTAGAAATCCACCCAGGTTCAGGAGGGACAGAAGCTCAGGACTGGGGCGACATGCTTCTTCGGATGTATACTCGTTTTGGAAATGCCCACGGCTTTAAAGTTGAAGTCTTGGACTATCAGGCTGGAGATGAGGCTGGAATCAAGTCTGTGACCCTATCCTTTGAAGGGCCACATGCATACGGTCTTCTGAAATCTGAAATGGGGGTACACCGTTTGGTTCGAATCTCTCCATTTGACTCCGCTAAACGTCGTCATACCTCCTTTACATCTGTTGAGGTCATGCCCGAATTAGACGATACCATTGAAGTCGAAGTTCGTGATGATGATATCAAGATGGACACCTTCCGCTCTGGTGGAGCTGGTGGACAAAACGTCAACAAGGTCTCTACAGGGGTGCGCTTGACCCACATTCCGACAGGGATTGTAGTGGCGTCCACCGTGGATCGGACCCAATACGGGAACCGTGATCGTGCGATGAAGATGTTGCAAGCTAAACTCTACCAATTAGAGCAAGAGAAAAAAGCAGCAGAAGTGGATTCTCTAAAAGGGGATAAAAAAGAAATCACCTGGGGAAGTCAAATCCGCTCCTATGTTTTTACCCCTTACACCATGGTTAAGGATCACCGGACCAACTACGAAGTAGCGCAGGTGGACAAGGTGATGGATGGAGATATCGATGGCTTTATCGATGCCTACCTTAAATGGCGTCTCCAATAACCTTGAGGGAATCAACCAGAAAAGAATGAAAGGAATTTCATTACATGTCAATGATTGAAATGAAAGATGTTGTCAAAAAGTATGACAACGGGACGACGGCCCTTCGCGGGGTCTCTGTCCAAATTGAACCAGGAGAATTTGCCTACATCGTAGGACCTTCTGGTGCAGGGAAGTCGACCTTTATTCGACTTTTATACCGTGAAGTCAAACACGATAAAGGAAGTTTGAAAGTAGCTGATTTTGATTTGGATAAAATCAAAAAACGCGATATTCCTATGTTGCGACGCAATGTGGGAGTGGTCTTCCAAGATTATAAATTGCTTCCAAAGAAAACCGTTTATGAAAACATTGCCTACGCAATGCAAGTTATCGGTGAGCGCCGTCGCAATATTAAAAAGCGTGTGATGGAAGTTTTGGATCTTGTCGGATTGAAACACAAGGTCCGCTCATTCCCGAATGAATTGTCCGGTGGGGAGCAACAACGGATTGCGATTGCTCGTGCGATCGTCAACAATCCGAAAGTCTTGATTGCGGATGAGCCAACGGGGAACTTGGACCCAGATAATTCATGGGAAATCATGAATCTTTTGGAGCGGATTAATCTGCAAGGGACCACAGTATTGATGGCGACCCACAATAGCCAGATTGTAAATACTTTACGTCACCGTGTCATCGCGATTGAAAATGGTCGTGTAGTGCGTGATGAAGCGGAAGGAGAGTACGGATACGATGATTAGAAGATTTTTCCGACACTTAATCGAATCGCTTAAAAGCTTGAAACGAAATGGTTGGATGACGATTGCAGCGGTCAGCTCGGTTATGATTACCCTTAGCTTGGTTGCTATTTTCGCCTCAGTTATTGCCAATACCATCAAGCTTTCAGATGATATTCAAAACAGTGTGCGGGTTGTAGTATACATGCGCAAGGATATTCAAGATCAGAGCGAGCAGATTGAAAAAGACGGTCAAACCGTGACCAATGAAAACTACCATAAGGTCTACGATGCTCTGACAGCCATGAAGCATGTCGACAAGGTTGATTTTTCTAGCAAGGAAGAACAGTATGATAAACTGATCAAAACGGCTGGGAACAACTGGAAGATTTTTGATGGAGATGCCAATCCTCTCTATGATGCTTATTATGTAGAGACGACTGCTCCAAAATATGTGAAGCAAGTCTCAGCAGATGCTAAAAAAATTGAAGGAGTTTCTGAGGTTAAAGATGGTGGGGTCGATACCCAACGCTTGTTTGCTCTTGGAACCTTCATCCGAAACTGGGGCTTGATTGGTGTAGCTTTATTGATCTTCATCGCAGTCTTCTTGATTTCAAATACCATTCGGATTACCATCATTTCACGTAGTCGTGAGATTAAGATTATGCGACTGGTAGGAGCAAAAAATGGCTATATTCGTGCACCATTCCTTTTAGAAGGTGCTTGGATCGGTCTCTTGGGAGCCTTGGTTCCTTCAGCTTTGGTCTTCTATGTGTATAATGTTGTCTATACATCTATGAACAATAACTTGGCAGATCAAAACTTGTATCTCTATAGTCCTCATCTCTTGGTACCGATCATGGTCGGTGGCTTATTTGGATTAGGAATTTTGATCGGAGCGATCGGTTCGTCAATCTCCATGAGACGTTTTCTTAAGATATAATAAAAAAGCAAGTTCACACTTGCTTTTTTTGTATCCTTTTATTTGGACAGGAAGGAGGATACATGATTCTTTAAGATTGTCTAAAGAAGGGATTGAACATCTTCTCGTGACCAATAGAAGTCTCAGGGCCATGACCCGGATAGACAGTGTAGGAAGATGGAAGGGTAAAGAGTTCTTCTCTGATACTGCTAAGCAACTGTGTCGCGTTCCCTGTTGGAAGATCGGTCCGTCCAATGGTTTCGCGAAAAAGGGCGTCACCGGATAGAACCAGGTGATCCTCAGGAAAGACGATGGAGACTCCTCCTGCAGAGTGGCCTGGTGTCTCCAGAACATAAAAGTGGAAATCAGCTATCTGGTAATCGGAGCGAATGTCATAAAGGAAGTCGGCCTCCTTGCATACAACATCTTCTAAATCCGCATGACGATCCAAACCAGATAAATTATCGACAGGAGAAGACAACCAACTGGCTTCTGCTGAATGGACATAAACAGGTGGGAAATGATAGGTCTGACGAACCTTTTCAAGACTCATAATGTGATCGTAATGCGTATGGGTTAAAAGAATCGCTACGATTGGTTTTCCGATGCGATCTATTTGTTTTTGAATAGTCGCCCAGTCGCTACCTGGATCGACAAGAATGAGGGAGTGGTCATTTTCAAGGTAGTAGGTGTTTTCATAAGCTACAGGATTAACAGTGCGATAGATTTTCATAAGGACTCCTTTCTAGAATAGTGTATCAAATTGCGAGGAAAATAACAGGATTGAAGTCAGCATGAAAGGAGAAAAAAATCTGCAGAGCTTGCTCAAACGTGATATAATTTTAAGTATTATGACAAGACAGAAACGGAAATATGCCATTGTGGATCTGGAAGCGACCAGTGCTGGAAGCAATGCTAAGATCATTCAGGTTGGGATTGTCATCATTGAAGATGGGAGGATTAGGCAATCCTATGAGACAGATGTGAATCCCCATGAACGATTGGATGAGCATATCAAACAATTGACTGGCCTGACAGATGCTCGCTTGAAAAAAGCTCCAGAGTTTGCACAAGTGGCAAAAGAAATTTTTGAATTAATAGAAGATGCCGTCTTTGTGGCCCATAATGTCAAATTTGATGCGAATTTATTGGCAGAAGCCCTCTTTTGGGAAGGATTTGAGCTAACGACTCCTCGGATTGATACGGTTGAATTGTCTCAAATTTTCTATCCGACTTTAGAACGCTACAATTTAGGAGCGCTTGCAGCTGAACTGGAAATTGAGTTGCACCATGCTCACTCCGCTCTAGCGGATGCTATGGCAACAGCCCAGCTTCTGTTGAAATTGAGAGAGAAAATTGCGAGCTTACCAAGAGGATTGATCGAAAAACTTCTTTCGATGGCAGATTGTTTGATTTATGAATCACGACTCTTAATAGAAGATGCGCTTGAAGACAGTAGCCTTTTTTTACCAGCTCATTTAGTAGAAGTTCATGGTCTCTATCTGCGAAAGCCGCAACAGTTTTTAGAAAGTCGTCATTTGTCTGAACAGTTTGAACTCAATATGCAGCTGTTGGGAATGGAGGCTTATCCGGAGCAGAGAGAATTTGTTGCTTATATCGAGGATAGTTTGCAACAGCCACTTCCGAGTTTTATTGAAGCGCCAACGGGAATTGGAAAGACCTACGCTTATCTGTTAACGCTTTTGGCTAAAACCTCCAAGTGTATTCTTGTAAGTGTTCCAACTAAAATTCTTCAGGATCAAATTATGAAGAAAGAAGGAAAGACCATCCAGGATCTTTTCCAAATTCCCTTTCATAGCCTGAAAAGTCCCAAGGATTATATCCAACTCGATAAATTTTATGAGACCTTACAGAGTGAGTCAGATAATGGGATGATTCGACGCTTTAAAATGCAACTGTTGGTTTGGCTGACCATGACTGAAACAGGAGAGTTCAGTGAAATTGGTCAACTCTATCGTCATGTCCATTTTGTAGCAGACATTTGCCACGATGGTCAATTGTCGAAACGTTCACTATTTTATCAGGAAGATTTTTGGCGTCTTGGTCAGGAAAAAGTGAAAACCAGCCGGGTGATTTTGACCAATCATGCTTATCTGCTAACCCGTCTTGAAGATGATAAGAGTCTACTTCAAGAGTCTGTTCTGGTCGTGGATGAAGCGCAAAAACTCTTCTTTGCTTTAGAGCAATTTTCACAGAGAGAAGAAACCTTGCAATCTCTTCTTTTAAACTTGCAACACGCTATTGAAGAGGAAAAAGATCTTCTACAACGACGTTTGCTGGAGAGTATTCAATTTGAGTTAAATGCCTGCTCCAAAGAAGTCGTGCAAGGAAAAACGGCAGTCTTATCAGATCAAACAGTGGCAAAAATTCGGCAGGATGTATCGGAATTGAAAACCGAATCTCTAGAGAATCTAAAGGAATTGTTTGATGAGCGCTACCAAACCTTTTGGATAGAAAAAGAGGTGGCTGAAAGCCACCAGATTCTTCGTCTTCATGGAGGAGTTGAGGACTTGCTATCCTTTAAGGAGTTTGTTCCTGAAGAAGTGCCCGTGCTCTTTGTATCAGCAACGATCGCTATCAGTAAAAAGGTGCATTTACCTGCCCTTTTGGGATACCAAGAGCAGCAAATCTACCGGGTGCCAATAACAGTCAAACAACACCAGGAATTGTTAGTGCCGATAGATTTTCCAGATGTCGTTTCTTTATCTTCTGTGGAGTATGCAGGAGAAATTTGTCAGCTCATCGATGAACTTTTTCCTCTAAGAAAACCAATTTTTCTTTTGTTTACCTCAAAAGAATTGTTACTGGAGACGTCAAACGCCTTGAACTTTCCTCATTTGGCCCAGTATCGAAATGGCGATGCAGCTAATATTAAGCGACGATTTGACCGAGGAGAAAGCTCTATTTTATTGGGAACAGGAAGCTTTTGGGAGGGAGTCGATTTTTCCCAACAAAAAGAAGTGATTCAAATCATCACGCGCCTTCCTTTTGACAACCCTAAAGATTATATGGTTCAAAAGCTGAATACCCAACTCAGAGAACAGGGGAAAAATCCCTTTTATGACTATAGCCTTCCGGTCGCGATTTTAAGGCTCAAACAGGCTATTGGGAGAACCAGCCGTTTTCAAGACCAGGAATCGTTGGTCCTCTTATTGGATCAGCGGGTGGTGACCAAACGATATGGAAAACAAATTTTAGATGGCTTGCAGCAAGTGTTGCCCCTTCACACAACAGTGAGAGAGCGGCTTGTTGAGCAAGCAGCTGACTTTTTTGAAAGGAATTGAGAGAATGAAAAATAAAGGATTTGGACTTGCAATTGCATTTGTACTGGCTCTTTGTGCCATGTTATTGGGAACTTTCTTTCCCATCATTGGCTCCAGTGTCTTTGCTTTGATTTTAGGAATTGTCCTCAATGAATTAGTAGATTTGCCAGAGAATTCACGACCAGGACTGAACTGGTCTGGTAAGAAATTATTGCAGTATTCGATTATCTTCATGGGATTTAGCTTGCCGATTGCGACGGTTGCTTCTACAGGCTTGTCTTCTTTGAAGATTAGTCTGCCAACAATAACAGTTGCCTTTCTTGCAGCGATGATCTTTGGGAGAGTCTTCCATCTGAAATCTCACCTACGGACCTTAATTGGATTTGGAACGGCTATTTGTGGTGGATCTGCTATCGCAGCAGCTGCTCCGATCATTGAAGCAGACGAAGAGGAAATTGCCTTATCTATGTCAACTATCTTCTTCTTCAACATTTTGGCTGTCTTTATCTTTCCAGTATTAGGGCATGTATGGCATATGTCTAATTTTCAATTTGGCCTCTGGTCAGGAACAGCCATTAACGATACGTCATCAGTTGTAGCAGCAGCGTTTTCTTATAGTAAAGCGGCGGGTGAAATGGCGACCATTGTTAAGTTAACACGCGCCCTGATGATTGTACCAGTTTGTTTAGGCTTGATCGGTTTAAAATGGTATCGGAGCAAGCAACAAGGAAGAAACAAAGGAATGTTAAAGAAAATTATTCCTTGGTTCATCATCTGGTTTATTGTGGCTTCTATTCTTTCATCTATCGGCTTGGTACCTAAAGTGGTTCTTCCTTACCTTAAGGACCTTTCTCACCTCTTTATGGCCATGGCCTTGGTCGGAATCGGAAGCAAGGTTTCTTGGAAACAGTTCCGTGCAGCAGGAGCAGCCCCCCTTCTAGTAGGGTTGATTGCTTGGTTTTGTGTAGCAGGATCTAGCTTGATTCTACAAATGTTGTTCTATTAATTGATTTGATGATTCTCACAGAAAGGAACGTGAATGAAGAAACATCATTTTTGGACGATTCACCTGGATTATTCGATCATTGGGATTGTCTTCGCCCTTCTCATGCTTGGGATTTTATCTGTTTATGTAGCAGTTTCTCATGACTATCCCCAAATGGTGTGGCCTTTTTTAGGGCAGCAATTGGCCTGGATTGGTGTGGGATGCGTCATTTGCCTGATTGTGACCATTTTTAGCACGAAATTTCTTTGGAAAATCACTCCCTTTCTTTACCTGCTTGGCCTGGCCTTGATGGTTCTTCCCCTTGTTTTTTATAATCCCAACTTGGTAGCTTCAACAGGAGCTAAAAACTGGGTGGCTTATGGGAACATCACCTTATTTCAGCCCTCAGAATTTATGAAGATCCCCTTCATCCTGATGCTGTCACGCTCTATTGTCCGATTTTTGCAAAGAAATAAGGGGCGTGAACGATTATTACGACAAGATTGGTTTTTGATTCTAGAGTTGACCATCTATACGATTCCGGTATTTGCCTTATTGGCTCTCCAGCAGGACTTGGGAACGGCCTTAGTATTCTTGGCCATCTTTGCGGGCTTAGTGCTTGTTTCAGGAGTTTCCTGGAAAATTATCTTGCCGGTCATCTTGCTTCTGGCAGGTGGGCTAGCAGGCTTTCTCTTCCTCTTTCTTTCAGAAGGGGGACGGGCTTTTCTGCACCAACAATTAGGGATGCCAACCTACCAGATGAACCGTATTTTAGCCTGGTTAAATCCTTTTGACTATGCACAAACCACCACCTACCAGCAGGCGCAAGGACAGCTAGCCATTGCAAGTGGTGGCCTCTTTGGGCAAGGTTTTAATGTCTCCAATTTATTGGTTCCCGTACGGGAAAGTGATATGATTTTTACAGTAGTAGCAGAAGACTTTGGCTTTGTTGGAGCTCTGGTGCTGTTGATTTTATATGTGACCCTGATTTACCGCATTTTAAAAATTACCCTCCAGTCCAATAACCAATTTTATACCTATATTTCCATTGGATTTATTATGATGCTGGTCTTTCATATTTTTGAAAATGTCGGAGCGGTAACGGGCCTTCTCCCCTTGACGGGGATTCCTCTCCCCTTTATCTCACAAGGAGGTTCCTCTATTATTAGTAATCTGATTGGTATTGGCCTAGTACTCTCAATATATAATCATAGTAGTAAAAAGAAAGGACCAGAAGAAGAGGTTCCAATCCGTAAAAAAGTAGTCCTTAAAAAGGCGCAATAGTTAGAAAGAAGGAATGAAAATGAAAAAAGTAGCAACGATTTTAGCAAACGGTTTTGAAGAAATTGAAGCCTTGACCATTGTCGATGTTTTGAGACGTGCTGGGATTGACTGCGACCTCATTGGCATGGAAGAAACAGTCACAGGTTCTCACCAAATTACAGTGGAAGTAGATCGCCTTTGGAGTGGAGATCTTTCAGATTATGATGGAATCTTCTTACCAGGTGGGATGCCAGGAGCAGCGAATTTGAGGGACAATGCAGAATTGATCACAGCCCTTCAGGAAGAAAGTGGCAAAGGAAAAACCATCTCTGCAATTTGTGCTGCCCCCATTGTTTTGGCGCGTGCAGGTCTCTTAAAAGATAAACACTATACGTGTTACGATGGCTTTGAAGAAGAGATTCAAGATGGCCATTATCAGAAAGAAACAGTGGTGAAAGATGGTAATCTTCTCACCAGTCGTGGTCCTTCAACAGCCCTAGCCTTAGCCTATGCCTTGGTAGAGCAATTTGGAGGAGATGCCCAAAGTCTTCGTCAAGGAATGCTCTATCAAGATGTCTTTGGAGATGCTTAAAAAAGATCTTTTGGACACCATATTTTCTGGTGAAAGTTCACATTCTATGACGGAAAATGACTTCTCTATGATTTAAAATGAAATGACCGTAAAAAATGGCTAAAATCCCCCCTAAATGAGGGTTTTAGCTTATTTTTTTTGTCCATTTGTGGTATAATATTGACTATGAATTATCATGATTTTATATGGGATCTTGGTGGGACGCTATTGGATAATTACGAAACGTCCACAAATGCCTTTGTAGCGACATTGAAGGACTTTCACATCCAAGCCGATCATGATTCTGTTTATGCAGCATTAAAAATCTCAACACAGGATGCAATTCAAACCTTTGCCCCTCATATTTCCAATTTTCGTACGGAATACAAGAAAAAAGAAGCCTTGGGCTTGCAAGAGCCGGTCTTATTTGAGGGAGCAAAAGAGTTACTAGAAGAGATCCAAGCACATGGAGGACGCCATTTTTTGGTATCTCATCGGGATCGCCAAGTTTTGACCCTTATTGAACAGACAGGCATTGCACCCTACTTTACGGAGATTGTAACAGCAGACGAGGGCTTTCCTCGAAAACCAGACCCAGCCTCTATGCTTTATTTGAAGGAAAAATATGGCATTCAAGACGGTCTGGTCATCGGAGATCGTCCGATCGATATTGAAGCTGGGAAGGCTGCAGGGCTTTCAACCTATTTATTTGATACCATGCCCCACTTACACCAGTTTATATTTGAATAGAAAAGGGAAATTATGACAGAGGATAAACAGCAAGAAATTCAAGCGCAAGAATATGATGCCAGTCAGATTCAGGTCTTGGAAGGACTAGAAGCAGTTCGGATGCGTCCGGGGATGTATATTGGATCTACCTCAAAAGAAGGTCTTCATCATCTGGTCTGGGAAATCGTGGATAACTCGATTGACGAAGCCTTAGCTGGTTTTGCTAGCCATATTGAAGTTTTCATTGAAGCAGATAATTCTATCACGGTTGTCGATGATGGTCGGGGAATTCCAGTGGATATCCAAGAAAAGACGGGTCGACCTGCCGTTGAAACTGTCTTTACCGTGCTTCACGCGGGAGGAAAATTTGGCGGAGGCGGCTACAAGGTTTCTGGTGGTCTTCACGGGGTAGGGTCATCAGTTGTGAATGCCCTCTCCACATCCCTCGATGTTCGCGTCTATAAAAATGGCAGTATCCATTACCAAGAGTATCGACGTGGACACGTTGTGGATGATTTGAAAGTCATCGGGGAGACTGATCGGACAGGGACAACCGTCCACTTTATTCCAGACCCAGAAATCTTCACGGAAACCACCGAGTATGATTTTGACAAATTAAATAAACGGATTCAAGAATTAGCCTTTTTGAATCGTGGCTTGCGTATTTCTTTGACGGATAAGCGAGAAGGCTTAGAGCAAGAAAAGCATTACCACTACGAAGGTGGGATCTCTAGTTACGTTGAATACATCAATGAAAACAAAGATGTCATCTTTGAAAAACCCATCTATACAGATGGGGAAATGGATGATATTACCGTTGAAGTAGCTATGCAATATACCACAGGCTACCATGAGACGGTCATGAGTTTTGCGAATAACATTCATACCCATGAAGGTGGAACGCATGAACAGGGCTTCCGTACAGCTCTCACTCGTGTGATCAATGATTATGCTAAGAAAAATAAACTCTTAAAAGAAAACGAAGACAATCTAACTGGGGAAGATGTTCGAGAAGGCTTAACAGCAGTGATCTCGGTTAAACATCCAAATCCACAGTTTGAAGGACAAACCAAGACCAAACTTGGAAATTCAGAAGTTGTTAAGATTACCAATCGACTCTTTAGTGATGCCTTTTCTGATTTCCTTTTGGAAAATCCGCAAATTGCTAAGAAAATCGTCGAAAAAGGGATTTTAGCAGCGAAAGCTCGCGTGGCTGCTAAGCGAGCGCGTGAGGTAACCCGTAAGAAATCAGGGCTTGAGATTTCCAACCTACCTGGTAAATTGGCAGATTGTTCTTCAAATAATCCACAAGAAACAGAACTCTTTATCGTCGAAGGGGATTCAGCCGGAGGATCTGCAAAATCTGGTCGAAATCGGGAATTCCAAGCGATTCTCCCAATCCGTGGTAAGATCTTGAACGTTGAAAAAGCAAGTATGGACAAAATTCTAGCCAATGAAGAGATCCGTAGTTTATTTACTGCTATGGGAACTGGATTTGGTGCCGAATTTGATGTTACAAAAGCGCGTTATCAAAAATTAGTGATCATGACCGATGCCGATGTCGATGGCGCTCATATCCGAACCCTTCTATTGACCTTGATCTATCGCTATATGAAACCAGTCTTGGAAGCGGGATATGTTTACATCGCGCAACCACCAATCTATGGGGTCAAAGTCGGTAGTGAAATCAAAGAATATATCCAACCTGGTGCCAACCAAGAAGCTGAATTAGCTGCAGCTTTGGAACGTTATTCAGAAGGTCGCTCAAAACCAACCATCCAACGCTATAAAGGGCTTGGAGAAATGGATGATCACCAATTATGGGAAACAACCATGAATCCAGAACACCGCTTGATGGCACGAGTATCAGTAGACGATGCTGCGGAAGCAGATAAGATCTTTGATATGTTGATGGGGGACCGTGTGGAACCACGTCGTGAATTTATCGAAGAAAACGCTGAATATAGTACACTCGATGTATAAAATTCACCGAACGCTTCCCATTAATGGATATTTTATGGTATAATTACTAGGATTACGTTCAAGTAATACGATGAAGGAGTTTTTATATGTCTAGTGGACTAATTGTTCTCATCTTTATTGTCGCCCTTATCTTGATTGTAGGATATGTGGTTGCAGTCATTTTGAGAAAACGAAATGAAGCCTTACTGGCAGCACTGGAAGAACGAAAAGAAAAGTTATACAACCTTCCGGTCAACGATGAAGTAGAGGCCGTAAAAAACATGCATTTGATTGGTCAGAGTCAAGTTGCATTTCGTGAATGGAATCAAAAATGGGTAGATTTATCCTTAAATTCATTTGCTGATATTGAAAACAATCTGTTTGAAGCGGAAGGCTATAATAATTCTTTCCGTTTCATGAAGGCTAAACAAGCCATTGACAATATCGAAAGTCAGATCCAATTGATCGACGAAGATATCAAGGCGATTCGCAAAGCCCTTTCTGATCTGGAAGAGCAGGAACAAAAGAATAGCGGTCGTGTGGTTCATGCCTTGGATATGTTTGAAGAACTTCAAAAAGAAGTCACTTCAGACCCAGATCGTTATGGCAGTGCGCTTCCTGAAATTGAAAAACAAATTGGAAATATTCAATCTGAGTTCTCACAATTTGTAACCTTGAATTCTTCAGGTGACCCTGTTGAAGCGGCTGAAATCCTTGATACAGCTGAAAATCATATTGTAGCCTTAAAACAAATTGTTGAGCGAGTGCCAGAAATTGTCACTGCCCTTCAAGCAAAACTTCCAGACCAATTAGAGGATTTGGAAAGTGGCTACCGCAAGCTTTTGGAATCTGGTTACCACTTCACTGAAACAGATATTGAATCTCGTTTCCAACAGTTGCATGCTTCCTTGAAGAACAATATGGCAAATGTATCTGCCCTTGAATTGGACAATGCCATTTACGAAAATGAACAAATTCAAGAAGAAATCGATGCTTTGTATCACATCTTTACCCGTGAAATTGAATCACAAAAAGTTGTGAAGAAGTTAGTGAAACAACTGCCTGGCTATTTGAAACATGCTAAAGATAACAATAGTAAGCTTGCGGCAGAAGTGGAACGTCTCGGTAAAACATTCGTCTTGAATGAAAGCTTCAGCCAACAGTTAAAAGAGTTGGAAGCTGAGCTATCTTCACAAGAAAATGTGGTAGAAGATGCCTTGAAAGATTCATCTGAAACACAAAAGGCCTATTCTATCGTAGAAGAAGAGTTAGAAGCTATCGAAGCTCGCTTGAAAGAAATCGAAGATGAGCAAATTGGCTTAAGTGATTCCCTTTCAAAAATTGAAAAAGACGATGCCAATGCTCGCCAAAAAGTCAACATCTATGCCAACCGTTTGCATGCCATTAAACGCTATATGGACAAACGGAACTTGCCAGGAATTCCTCAAGAATTCTTAGAAATTTTCTTCACTGCAAGTAACAATACAGAAGCTTTGATGGATGAGTTGGAAGGGGATAAAATCAACATCGAATCAACCAATCGTTTGTTGGAAATCTTGACCAATGATATGAATGAATTGGAAGAAGCGGCGTATCGAATTGTTCAAAATGCGACATTAACAGAACAATTGTTGCAATACTCGAACCGTTACCGTTCATTTGATGATCATGTACAGGCAGCCTTTGATGAGTCCCTTTATATTTTCGAAAGAGAATATGACTATGCGGCTTCCTTCAAAGTCATCTCAGATGCTTTGGAAATGGTAGAAGCAGGCGTAACCGATCGCTTTGTTACTTCCTATGAAAAAACCCGCGAGCAAATTCGCTTTTAATAACAGAAAAATGACCTTTTAGGAGGTCATTTTTTTATCTTCAAATCATCATTGAAACTTGAAATTTAAACCCTATTTTTGTATAGTAAGGGAGAAATAAGAAAGGAAAGCGATGAAAGAAGTAACAGGTCTTCTCGTTATGGATGTAGATGGAACCTTGATCCGACAGGAAGGGATTGATCTACTAGCTCAAGAAGCTGGCGTGGGAGAAAAAGTAGCAGAGATTACAGCCCAAGCAATGAATGGGGAGCTGGATTTTGCAGCATCTTTAGAGGCGCGTGTTGCTTTATTGAAGGGATTGGAGACCTCTATCTTTCCGAAAATTTTGGAGCAGATGGAAGTCACGCCGGGTGCTGAAACATTAATCACGGAACTACATCAAAGAGGTTACAAGGTTGGTCTTGTTTCCGGGGGATTTCATGAAGTCATCGACCCTATTGCGAGGTCTTTAGGAATTGATCTAGTCCTAGCAAATCGTTTAGAGGCTTCTGATGGCCGTTTGACAGGGAAAGTCCTCGGTGGGATAATCACACCTGAAAGGAAAAAAGAGTCTCTCCTGACGTGGGCGAAAGAAAATCATGTCCCACGAAGTCAGACGATTGCGATGGGTGATGGTGCCAATGACCTTCCGATGATTGAAACAGCCGGTATTGGGATTGCCTTTATGGCAAAGCCAATCGTCGCTGAGCGAGCCCCATATTGTATCGAGAAGAGGGATTTAAGCCTTGTTCTTGAAATTCTAGACCAGCATAGAAAGGAAACAGCATGCATATCCTACTAGCACCGGATTCATTTAAAGAATCCTTATCTGCCAAACAAGTAGCAGAAGCCTTGAAAAAAGGATTTCAAGAGGCTCTACCAGATGCAACTTTTGATCTCCTTCCTATTGGGGATGGTGGCGAAGGCACCATGGAAACCCTAGCTGGAGTTCTGGATGTAACGGAGTACCAAACTCAAGTAACCGGACCATTTGGACAGCCTGTTTCAATGTCTTACTACCAAAAAGATGAGATGGCTTTTTTTGAGATGGCTTCACTTGTTGGTTTAGGCTCCATTCCAGCTGAAAAACGAAATCCTCTTGAACTGGAAACGCGAGGAATTGGTGAACTTATTTTGCAATTGGTTGACCAAGGGGTTAAAACGATCTGTGTAGGAATTGGTGGTTCTGCAACGAATGATGGTGGGATTGGGATGGCTGCTGGACTTGGGGTAGCCTTCTATGATGATCAAGGCCATCTGCTTCGTCCTGTCGGGGCTTCGCTCGGTCGTGTGGCTAGAATAGATACCAGTGCGGTTCCAAAAGCTTTACAAGACATCGAGCTCCAAGTCTTAACGGATGTAACCAATCCTCTCTGTGGCAGTCAAGGAGCGACCTATATCTTTGGTGGGCAAAAGGGATTGAATCCCCTTCTGTTTCCAGCTGTTGATCAGGCTATGCAGGATTTTTACCAGCTAGCTGATGCACGAATTTTGTCTATGCCTAGCGCCGGAGCTGGAGGTGGCATGGCTGCTGGCTTGGTCGCTTTTGCGGGAGGACAGATTTCCTCAGGAATTGAAAAAAGTCTCGATTTGATTGACTTTAATCACAAAGTACAAAAAGCTGATCTGGTCGTTGTTGGGGAAGGTAGGATGGATCTCCAATCCCTTTCTGGGAAGGCACCTGTCGGGGTGGCCAAACGAACACCAGAGAAGATCCCAGTGATAGCTATTTGTGGTAGCTTAGCGGAGGATTTGCCTGCTTTTCCTAGTCATCACATTGAAGCTGCCTTCTCTATCGTACCTGGTCCTTGTGAGGTAGCAGATGCACTGGCTCATGCTGAAAGGAATCTGATTTCCTGCGCTCGAAATATTGGGAACCTTTTGAAAATAAAAGCAAACTAAAAAACCAATGGAAAGGAGATGTTCCCTTCCATTGGTTTTTCTTTAGCTAAAGAGACGTTTCCAGAATGATTTCTTTTCTGGACCGGCAGTCTCTTCTTTCTTTTCAAATAAATTTGGATACTGGAGATTCATGTCTGTTGGTGAAATTCCAGATGGGTGGTCAGTATGGATGATGAGACCAAAGGGGGAATGACGACAGTCATCCGAAACGATGCTTGCCACAAGTCCAAGTTCCTTGGTTTTTTTCAAATATTGTAGCTGGCTGTTTTCATCTAAAGCTGGGGAGATCTTGACCAAAACAGGATGAAAGCGATCTGAAATATCAGTGAGGATTGTCGAATACTGCTCCAGGTACATCTTGTCCCTTGCCTCCTCCAAGGTGCATGAAGCAATCACCCGCTCCTCATATGTCTCCAAAAATCGACGCTGCTCATCCGGATTGAATCGAGTAGGACCAGCAGCTTTTTCTAAAATTGTTTTATTAATATCTGTCATAAGCTTAGTATAGCATAAAGCGTAGCAGAAGAATAGAAGAATGCGAAAAAATTAAATAAGGAGGGAAATAGAAGAAAAAAAGAAAGTGGAACCGTTTTCTTGTTAAAAACTTCTCAATTTTCGTAGATTTCCTTGTTTTTTCTTGAAAAAATAGCCTAATTACGATATGATAGAGGAGTAAAAAATATAACTCAATAAGGAGAGTAAGAAATGTCAATTATTACTGATGTTTACGCTCGCGAAGTCCTAGACTCACGCGGTAACCCAACACTTGAAGTAGAAGTATATACTGAATCAGGTGCTCATGGACGTGGTATGGTTCCATCAGGAGCTTCTACTGGTGAACACGAAGCAGTTGAACTTCGTGACGGTGACAAATCTCGTTACGGTGGTCTTGGAACTCAAAAGGCTGTTGACAACGTAAACAAAATTATTGCTGAAGCAATCATCGGCTACGATGTACGTGACCAACAAGCTATTGACCGTGCAATGATCGCCCTTGACGGTACTCCTAACAAAGGTAAATTGGGAGCAAACGCAATCCTTGGTGTGTCTATCGCTGTAGCTCGTGCTGCTGCTGACTACCTTGAAATCCCACTTTACAGCTACCTTGGTGGATTCAACACTAAAGTTCTTCCAACTCCAATGATGAACATCATCAATGGTGGATCTCACTCAGATGCTCCAATCGCTTTCCAAGAATTCATGATCGTACCTGCTGGTGCACCTACATTCAAAGAAGCTCTTCGTTGGGGTGCTGAAATCTTCCACGCACTTAAGAAAATCCTTAAAGGTCGTGGTCTTGAAACAGCCGTTGGTGACGAAGGTGGATTTGCTCCTCGTTTCGACGGAACTGAAGATGGTGTAGAAACTATCATCGCTGCTATCGAAGCTGCTGGTTATGTTCCAGGTAAAGACGTATTTATCGGATTTGACTGTGCATCATCAGAATTCTACGATAAAGAACGCAAAGTTTACGATTACACTAAATTCGAAGGTGAAGGAGCTGCTGTCCGCACTGCTGCTGAACAAATCGACTACCTTGAAGAATTGGTAAACAAATACCCAATCATCACTATCGAAGATGGTATGGACGAAAACGACTGGGACGGTTGGAAAGCTCTTACTGAACGTCTTGGTGGTAAAGTTCAATTGGTTGGTGACGACTTCTTCGTAACAAACACTGACTACCTTTCACGTGGTATCGAAGAAAAATGTGCTAACTCTATCCTTATCAAAGTTAACCAAATTGGTACTCTTACTGAAACATTCGATGCTATCGAAATGGCGAAAGAAGCTGGTTACACTGCCGTTGTATCACACCGTTCAGGTGAAACTGAAGATTCAACAATCGCTGACATCGCAGTTGCAACAAACGCAGGACAAATCAAGACTGGTTCACTTTCACGTACAGACCGTATCGCTAAATACAACCAATTGCTTCGTATCGAAGATCAACTTGGTGAAGTAGCTGAATACCGTGGATTGAAATCATTCTACAACTTGAAAAAATAATCTAGTTTACTAGACTAGAAAGATCCTTGAGTTTTCTCAAGGATCTTTTTTTGCGATTGGGGTAAACAAAAACTCCTCAACTAAAGCGTTGAGGAGTAGTTCTATTAGAACAAGCCTTTGATTTTGTCCAAGGCACCGCTGACCATTTCATTTCCAGATACAAGCCCTTTGGCTTGTTCAAGGTAGTCACCGAGGTTGTCTTTGTTGTCATCAACAAATTTCTTTGCAGCGTCGAAATCTTTCTTTTCGATCATTTCTTTCACTTGGTTAAATAAGTCCAATGGATTCATGTTAGGGTCTCCTAAAATATAAGTTGTGAAGTCAGGCTCACGCCTTTTTCTCATCTATTTAATCATTTTTTTAGAGGTTTGACAACTAAAACGACTTAATGAAAAACCGTACAAACGGCCTCTGGAACATAGAAGTCGTCGGATAGAAGGGTCAATTTTCCGCTAGCAGAATCTCGTTTGAAGACGGTGGCATTAGGTGAATCTTGATGGGCTGCGATCAAATAGTTTTGATCAGGACTAAGTGTGAAATCACGTGGATTGAGCCCTTGAGTTGGAACAATTTCAATCAGTTCTAGGCTACCATCAGCCACAACTTTGAAGACAGCGATGGAATTGTGAGCACGGTTAGATGCATAGAGGAATTTTCCATCAGCTGAGAGCTTGATCGCAGAAGCCCATTTTTGACCATCGTAGTCTGATGGAAGTGTAGAAACAGTTTGGAAGTGTTCGAATTCACCCATACCGTCATAAAAGAGTACATCGATCGTAGCATTTAATTCATTGATGAGATAAGCAGTCTTATAGTGAGGATGAAAGACCAGGTGACGAGGTCCTGCCCCTGGAGCTGTTTGATACTGATTGATCAGGGTTAGGTTTCCTTCCTCACTGACATCATAGACATGCAAACTGTCGGTTCCTAGGTCACACGTGATCAGGTACTGATCTGGTGTAAGGTCTGCATAGTGGGTATGTGGACTTGCTTGATTGGCATGAGGACCACTTCCTTGGTGGGTATCTTGATCGACAAAGGACAAACGCCCATCTGCCTCTAGCTTATATACGAGAACTTGGCCTTTGTGATAGTTGGCTCCATAGACCAGTTGACGCTTGTCATCGACAGAGACATAGCAGAGTGGTGCTCCCTCTTCAACGACGTGATTGAGCGGCTGAAAATCAGCTGTAAAGCTTGCGATTCCTCCTTTTCCCTCTTCAGCTCCGACACTGTAGAGGTTGCCTTTTTCAGAAAAAGCGATATAGGTTGGATTGGGTTCAGCTGCCACTAGTTCAAGTTGGCTCAATGCCCCTGTTTCAGGGTCAAATTGTGCCTTGTAAATTCCTTTGGATTCTTTTTTGGTATAGGTACCGAAATAAATGGTTTGAGACATAGGTCACCTCGTATGATTTGTTAGGTTTATTATATCAAAGGTCCTATTGGAAGGCAATTGCTAGTTAAAAAGGCGAGGGCCTTTCTTTCTTATTTTGCTAGTTTTTTCGTAACTTCAAGCTCAAAAAATGCTAAAATAGAAACAGATTGAAATGAAAAGGAGTTCTCTGTGGATAATAAAGAAAAACAGTTTAGTTTGTCCTGGTTTTTTAGATGGTTTTTAGACAACAAGGCTATTACCGTATTTTTAGTTACCTTGCTGTTGGGCTTGAACCTTTTGGTTTTGAGTAAAATCACCTTTATTTTTATTCCTATTTTTGAGTTTGCAGGAGCAGTCATGCTGCCTGTTATTATCTCTGGTTTGCTCTATTACCTGCTTAACCCTATTGTTGACTTTCTTGAAAGAAAAGGACTCAAGCGGATTTTTGCGATTTCCTTAGTCTTTTTCTTGATTGCAGTGCTTTTAATTTGGGGTCTAGCTGTAGTGATTCCATCCGTCCAACGACAAGTGGTGAGTTTCTTTCATAACTTGCCAACTTATTTGGAAAAGGCCAATGCAACCATCGATGATTTTCTAGATAATCGCGTCTCTTCTGATATCAAACCTCAGTTAGATGAGATCACCAAGGAACTGTCTGCAAACATTACTTCTTGGGCGAGTTCGATCTCCGGGCGGGCTGTCAATTGGGTCAGCAACTTGATCGGGGTGGCTTCGCAAGTCATTGTTGCCTTGATTATCATGCCTTTTATTGTCTTTTATCTTCTTCGAGATGGAAAAAATTTAAAGGGCCACATTGTTCGCTTCTTACCGACTAAGATTCGTAAATCGGCTGAGCAAGTTCTCTCAGATGTCAATACCCAACTCTCCAACTACGTTCGAGGGCAAATTACGGTAGCCATTGTCGTCGCCATTATGTTCATCATCTTCTTTAAGATCATTGGCTTGCGCTATGCGGTGACACTTGGGATCTCTGCGGGGATCTTGAATTTGATCCCTTACTTGGGTAGTTTCTTAGCCATGTTACCTGCCTTAGTATTGGGCTTGGTAGCAGGACCAGAGATGTTTATCAAGGTCTTGATTGTATTTGCAGTGGAGCAAACCATTGAAGGACGTTTCGTATCACCTTTGGTTTTGGGAAGTCAGTTAAATATCCATCCGATTACCATTTTATTTGTGCTCTTGACGTCAGGATCTATGTTTGGAATCTGGGGAGTTTTCCTTGGTATTCCGGTCTATGCGTCTGCTAAGGTCGTTATCGGAGCTATCTTTGAATGGTATAAGGTCGTTAGTGGCTTGTATGAAGAACACAATGAAATAGAAGAGGAAACACAGAGTGAGTCATAGTCAACAAATGGTAGAGGCTCTTGATCAGCAAGAGCTAGAAGAAGCAGAAGTTCAATTTCAAAAGGCCTTGTTAGAAGATAGTAAAGCGCAATTATTGGATTTGGGTCAATATCTTGAAAGTATCGGTTTTTACCCTCAGGCAAAAGAGGTTTATGAACAGATTGCAGAAACCTATCCAGAAGTATATCTGAGTTTGGCAACCATCCTTGCAGAGGAAGGGCAAACGGAAGAGGCCTTTGCATATTTAGAAGAAATTGGCCCTGAGTCTAACTGGTATGTAGCCAGTCTCTTGGTTAAGGCGGATCTCTATCAGATGGAAGGCCTAGCAGATGTGGCGCGTGAAAAATTAGTTGAAGCTGCTCATTTGTCTGATGATCCCATCATTCAATTAGGGCTAGCTGAAATTGATCTGGAATTGGAACGCTACCAAGAGGCTATCCAAGAGTATGCCCAGTTAGACAATCGGGAGATTTTGGAAGCAACAGGAATTTCCACCTATCAACGAATTGGGTTTGCCTATGCCAATCTTGGTAAGTTTGAAGCAGCTGTTCCTTTCTTAGAGAAGGCTCTGGAGATTGAGTTTGATGACCAGATTGCTTACGAATTAGCGACCTTATTGTCTGACCAAGAAGAATTCCAAAAAGCCCTGATCTACTACAAACAAATTGATACCTTGTCGCCTGATTTTGAGGGCTATGAGTATGGTTATGCTTTAGCTTTACAGGCTGAAAATGACCGTGAAAAAGCGCTTGAGATTGCTAAACAAGGGATCCAGAAGAATCCATTTGATGCCCAATTGAAGCTCCTTGCTTCTCAGCTTTCTTATGAACTCCACCAACCTGAGCAAGCAGAAGCTTATCTATTAGAGGCTAAAGAAGTGGCAGATGATATAGAAGAGATTGCTCTTCGCCTGACCACCCTTTATTTGGAACAGGAACGCTTTGACCAAGTCTTGGATTGGCAAAATGAAGAAGTCGAAACGGTTGTCACCCGTTGGAACATTGCCCGTGCTTTGGCTGCCTTGGAGAAAACAGAAGAGGCCGTCTCAGCCTACCAAGAGCTCTATGAGGATTTAAAGGACAACCCAGAATTCCTCGAAGCCTATGTTTATTTGTTGCGTGAGGCTGGAGATGTGACGAAGGCGCGTGAAGTGGCTAATCAGTATTTGGCGATCGTACCAGACGATGTGCAGATGCAAACCCTCTATGATAGCCTCTAATCAAAACCATATCGTGAAGATTCGGAATAGTTTGTGGTATACTGGTAGAAGATAGAATGAGGAGAGAAAAACATGGAACCAGTGAAACTTTTTCAATACAATACCTTAGGTGCCCTAATGGCGGGTCTGTACGGGGGGTCATTTACGATAGGAGAACTCTTAGAACATGGGAACCTCGGAATTGGGACGCTGGATTCTATTGATGGAGAGTTGATCGTATTAGATGGTAAGGCATATCAGGCCAAGGGATCTGGCGACCATCCTGAAATTGTTGAAGTTTCTCCGGATGCCAAGGTTCCTTATGCAGCAGTCGTTCCTCACCAAGCAGAAGTGATTTTCCGCCAACGTTTTGAAATGACAGACGAGGAATTGGAAGCTCGTATTGAGTCTTATTATGATGGGGAAAATCTTTTCCGCTCCATTAAGATTCGTGGTGACTTTGCCAAGATGCATGTCCGTATGATTCCAAAATCAACACCAGAGATGAAGTTTGCAGAGGTTGCAACCCATCAGCCAGAGTATACACGAGAAAATGTCACTGGAACCATCGTCGGTTTTTGGACACCAGAAATTTTCCATGGCGTGAGCGTGGCTGGTTATCATTTGCACTTTATCTCAGATGACCACACCTTTGGTGGCCATGTCATGGATTTTGTCATCACAGAAGGGATTGTAGAGGTGGGAGCTATCGATCAGCTGGATCAACGTTTCCCAGTTCAAGACCGTCAGTACCTCTTTGCCAAATTCAATGTTGATGAGGTCAAAGAAGACATCAATAAAGCAGAA